>JAJYAW010000455.1 GCA_021779335.1 Myxococcales bacterium
CCCCCGCGATGAGGGCGGCGGCGTTGGCCAGGCCGGGCGGCGGCGCCCCCGGCACCCGCTCCGGGAAGCCCACCACCAGCGCCAGGCCGCGCGACCACTCGGCCGGGGCGGCCAGGGCGGCCAGCGCCGCGGCGGCCCGGTCGACGAACTCCGGCAGGTCGAGCAGGTCGCGGGGCGGGTAGCCGCAGAGCGCCAGCTCCGGGAAGATCACCAGGGTGGCGCCCGCGGCGCGCGCCACCTCGGCGGCGCGGCGCACCAGGGCGGCGTTGCCGTCGAAGTCCCCGACGGTGGGGTCGATCTGGGCCAGGGCGATTCGAGAGGGGGCCACGTCGCCGGTGATGATAACCTGCCGCGCCATGGCGGGTCGCATCCTCGTGGCGGTCGATTCGAAGCCGGTGGTGTCGGCGCTTCGGCGCGACCTGGAGCCGGCCGGCTTCCCCATGGACGCCGTGGCGCCCGGCGAGGCGGCGGCGAGGCTCGATCCGGCCCGCCACGTGGCCGCGGTGGTGCGCGCCGCGGCCGGTGCGGGGGCCGTGGTGGCGGCGCTCAAGGCGGTCGATCCCCACCTCACCGTCCTGGCCCTCTTCTTCGACGAGGAGGAGGCGGAGGGGTTCCCGGGCGCGCTCGGCGCCGACGGCGTCCTGGTCGGGCCGCTCACCGCGCCCCAGGTGGCCGGCACCTGCGCCCTGGCGGCCCGGCTCACCGCGGCGGCCCGCCGGCTCCACGCGGCCGAGCGGACCCGGCCGCTCACGCCCAGCGGCGAGCACGACCTGGGCTTCCTGAAGCGGCTCCTCTTCGTCGAGGTGAAGCGCTCCAAGCGCTACGGCATCCCGCTCTCGCTGGCGCTGGTGGCGGTGGACGGCTGGGAGCCGCTGGCGGCGCAGCTCGCGCCGCGCGCCCGCGCCGCGCAGCTCGCCGAGCTCACCGGCCTGGTCTCCGGCGCGGTGCGCGACATCGACGTCGCCGTGCCCTTCAGCGAGGAGCGGCTGGTGGTGCTCATGCCCCACACCTCGTCGCCCGGCGGGATCCAGGTGGCGCGCCGCATCTGCGCCCGGGTCCGCGAGCGGGCCGCCAGCGTCCCCCTCACCGTGTCGGTCGGGGTGGCGAGCCACGAGGGGCAGGGGACCGTCTCCTTCGGCTCGCTGGTGAAGCGCGCCGCCGAGGCGCTGGCCGGGGCGCGCGCCGCGGGCGGTGATCGGGCCGTGGGGGCGGATCCGCAGAAGCGGCGCGACCGGATCTCCATCGGCTGAGCCAGCAGGCGGCCGGGGCGCCGGGGCGCGTCGGCCCCGCCGCGCCGTGCGGGAGATCCTGGCGGAGAGGGACCTGCGTCGCGCTGTCCCGCTCTTTAGGGTCACGATTGCGGCGGTCCCGCACGGGGGTCCAGTCAGACCCACAAGGGCGGTAGACAGAAAAACAACCGCTGCGACGAGCACTTATCAAAAAGATGCGCGGTGGGGGTGGAAACCACACGGGTCGGTATTAACGTCTGGATCGCCGGGCGACGCACCGACCGGGGTGTTCCGTGGGGGAGCCCCGACCTGAAGCCGGTGCCGGAACGGCGCGACGGCCCGCGAGCGGGCCAGAAAGTCGGAGAAGAAGAGATGGCCCAGATCGACATCGAGATCCTCACTCCATTCGCGGCCCGCTTCATGGAAGGCACCACGCTGACGCCGGCCGAGCGGGCCGAGGTGCTGCGCATCGCCCAGGGCTTCGCCTGCAAGGACTCCGCGGCCGCCGCCGGCGTGTCGCCGGAGACCATCCGCGCGCGCCGCAAGCGCATCTACCGCAAGCTCGACGTGCCCGGCTCCGGCGAGCTGCTCGCCAGCCTGCTGTCGCTCTCGCTCAAGATGCTGGCCAACGGCGAGAAGATCGAGCGCAAGCCGCTCGCGCCCGTGGCGCAGCCCGCCGCCGCCCAGCCGGCCGCGCGCTAGCCCGCGGCTCAGGGCGGCTGCAGCAGGGTCCCGCTGAAGCGCGCCACGCCGAGGCGCGGCTTGACCGCGGCGGTGGAGGTGACCCGGAGCGTGGCGTCGGCGCCGGTGCCGAGGCCGGTGATGTAGGCGCGCCAGCCGTCGTGCCGCAGCGTGGGGGCCGTGGCCGCGGCGGTGGAGAGCGGCTGGAAGGCCGCGCGGCCCACCACGACGTGGAGCGGGCTCCAGGGCACGCCCGCGGCGAAGCTCCAGGACGGCACCGGGCTGAAGGGCTCGCCCGAGAAGAGGGCGCCCGCGGTGAAGCGCAGGACGTCCTCCTCGAAGGCGGCGCCGGAGAGGGCCGCGATGGCCGGTCGCGAGGTCAGCGGGGAGCCGACCAGCGCGCGGGTGAAGGCGCAGCCGCCGGCGCCGCCGGGGAGGCAGCCGCCCCCGGCCTGGTCGAGGAGCCAGCGCAGGAGCGCGTGGGCGCCGCCGTAGTCGCCGTTGGCGTCGCCGGAGGCGTTGGCCGGCCAGCTCGTCAGGCTGAAGCCCGGGTAGACCTTGAGGTACTTGCCGACGCGGGTCCGCTCGGAGGGCTCGGCGAGGCCGAAGCCGGCCAGGTCCTCCGAGACCATGGCGAGCCCCTCGTTCATCCAGAGGTCGCCGGCGGGGTCGTCGAGCCCGTCGCAGGAGGCGAGGAGGCTCGACCAGCAGCGGGCGTTGAAGATGACGTCGTGCTGCAGCTCGTGGGCCATGGTGCCGGGGAGCTGCTCGTCGAGCACCGTGGTGACGGAGTAGCCCTTCTTCACGAAGGTGGCCGGGTCCATCAGGTAGAGCATGTCGGCGCCGTTGGAGCCGCTGCCGGTGCAGGCCGCGTCGGCCGGGGCCATGTCGTTCGGGTCGAAGAAGCCGACGATGATCCCCGAGGAGGAGGTCGGCTGGTACTTGGCGAGATCGGTGAGCAGGAAGATGACGCGGCAGTTCCGGTCGACGTCGGTCTCGGGGCCGAAGGAGGCCTGCAGCTCGGGGTAGATGTGCTTGCTGCCGTCGGTGTTCCGGCTGCCCACCGACGTGCCCTCGAAGTAGTCGTCCAGGTCGGTGAAGAGCGTGGCGGCGCGAGTGCCGAGCGCGGCCGGGAAGGACGGCCAGACGTCGTCGGTCACGTAGTAGAGGGCGTGGGCGCTGACGTGCCGGAGCGTGGCCGCCCGGAGCTCGGGCGCCCGCGCCGTGCCGGTCAGCTTGTCGACGCAGAAGCTCCGCGTCGAGCCCACCGCGGGCGCCGCCGGGCAGCTCGCGGTGGCCAGCACCCGGGGC
>JAJYAW010000456.1 GCA_021779335.1 Myxococcales bacterium
GGACCGGCGACGGGCCGGCCGGTGGCGCAGGACAGGAAGGCGGCGCACGCGGCCAGGACCAGCGCGGGCGGGGGCGGGCCGGGCGGCGCCCGGCGACCCTGGGCTGGCGGCCCGACGCGCCTCACCTCGCCGTGCCCCGCGCCTTCCTGGTCACCAGGAGGTGGACGTGCCCCTCCGGCTTGGCGCCGTCGATGTAGCCGTAGCGGATGGGGAGGGCGCGGTGGGGCTGGCCGGCCCAGAGCGCCACGAAGTCGGCGTTGATCTCGTCGCTGGCCTCCAGGAAGGAGGTCTCGAAGGTGCCGTAGGTCTCCTGCACGAAGCCGGCCTTGGCCGCGTACCTCGGCGGGATGCCGGTGGAGTCGGAGATCATGAACACCATGTGCGAGAGCAGGTAGCTGCGCACGCGGCTGAAGTCGTCGCGCCAGAGCAGGTAGCTGGCGGCCTTGGTCATGGCGGCGACGGGCCCCTTGGCCTCCAGCCACTTGATGATGCCGGTCTTCCTCACCGCCGGGTCGGAGAGGTCCCAGGCGATGTGGCGGTGCACCCGCGGCGGCTCGCCCGGCCGCGCGAAGGTGAGCTCGGAGTTGGAGAAGGCCACCGAGAAGTCGGGCTCGGTCCACTTGCCGCGCAGCAGCTTGGCGTCCTCCTTCTCCACCGCCGCGATCTCCGACGGCGTGAAGTAGTGGAGCGTGCCGTCCTTCTGGATGCGGAAGAACTTGAGGCTGATCGGCTGGTAGCCGTGCACCGCCAGCGCCGAGAGGAAGAAGGCGAGCTGGCCGGGGATCTCGCCGCGCTGCCCCTTCATGAGGTTCTCGGTCTTGGAGTCGTTGGCGTTGAGCAGCCCCCAGGAGGTGTAGCGGATCATCTCCAGCGAGTCGGCCAGCTGCGCCTTCGTCTTGATGGCGTCCAGGCGGCGCGGGTCGCCGGCGTGCTCCAGCGAGAGGGTGGTGATGTCGGTGGCGTCCGGGTAGGTGGTGAGGGCCGAGAGCAGGTCGCCGCCGCCGAACGGGTAGACCACCGAGGTGGGCAGGCCGGCCGGGCGCAGCCGGGCGAGGAACCTCGACGCCCGCGGCAGGTAGCCGTCGCGGTAGGCCGCGATCGACTTCAGCTGCCGCTTGCAGAAGGCGGCGTGGGTCGGCACGTCGAAGCCGGCCGGCAGCGGCGCGTCGCCCTGGCAGGCGACCACCCGCATGAGCACGCGCGCCTCGGCCACGAAGTCGGCCGGCGCCTCGGCGGGCGCGGCGCCGGCGGGCGGCGCGGTCGCCGGTCGGTCGTCCGCGGCCGCGGACGGGGCCTGGGCCTGGGCCTGGACCTGGGCCAGCGCGAGGGCGGGGAGGGCGAGGGCGAGGATGGCGAGACGGAAGGGGGCGGCGCTCATCGGCCTCATGTACCATGCCCCCGTGCCATCGCAATCCCCTGCCCCCAAGCTCCGGCTCGCCTCCGGCGTCGGCCTCGTCGCCGCCAACATGATCGGCTCCGGCGTCTTCCTCTCCGCCGGCTTCATGGCCAAGACCATGGGCCCGGGCCCCATCCTCATCGCCTGGCTGGTGGGCGCGCTCATGGCGCTCTGCGGCGCGCTGGCCTACGGCGCGGTGGCCCGGCTGGTGCCCCGCTCCGGCGGCGAGTACCGCTACCTCTCCGAGCTGCTCCACCCGGCGGCCGGCTTCCTGGCCGGGTGGACCTCGCTCCTGGTGGGCTTCTCCGCCCCCATCGCGGTGGACGCCCTGGCGGCCAGCGCCTTCGCCGGCACGGTCATCCCCGGCCTGCCGCACCGCGCCACCGCCGCGGCCCTGGTGGTGCTGCTGACCGGCCTGCACGCCACCGGCTTCAAGGCCTCGTTCCGCTTCCAGAACCTCCTCATCCTGGTGAAGGCGCTCCTCCTGGCCGCCTTCGTGCTCGTCGGCCTCGTGCTCGGCGCGCGGGGCTGGCCGGCCGACTGGACGCAGCCGGCCGCCGGCGCGGCCTTCCCCTGGGACGCGCTCTGGTTCAACCTCCTCTTCATCACCTTCGCCTTCTCCGGCTGGAACGCGGCGGTCTACGCCGCCGAGGAGTTCGAGGCGCCGGCCCGCACCGTGCCGCGGGCCATGATCATCGGCACCGTCCTGGTGGCGGTCCTCTACCTGGCGGTGAACTGGATCTTCGTGGCCAACCTGACGCCGGCCGACGCCACGGTGGTCTTCGGCTACGCCGAGTTCACCAGGGGCGTCGCCGCGGGCGGCGGCGCGGTCACCCTGGGTCACGCCGTCATGGCGCGGCTGGCGGGGCCGGCGGCGGCGGCCCTCTGGTCCGGCGCCACGGTGCTGGTCTTCCTCTCGGCCATGAGCGCCATGACCTTCCTCGGCCCGCGCGTCTACGCGGCCATGGCGCGCGACGGGTTCCTGCCGGCCTTCCTGGCGGGGAAGGGCGAGCACCCGCCCCGCTCGGCGGTGCTGCTGCAGGGGGCGCTGGCGCTCCTCATCGTGCTCACCCAGCAGCTCCAGTCGGCGCTCGCCATGGTGGGCGGCGTGCTCATGCTCTTCGCGGCCCTCACGGCGGCGGGCCTGGTGCTGGCGCGGCTGCAGGGGCGCGCGCCGCGCCCGTCCAACCTGGCCGTGGGCGCGGCGGCGGCCTACGTGCTCATCTCGGCCTGGCTCTTCCACGCCGCCGTCACCAACCCGGTGCTCGACGGGACGACCGGCCAGCGGCTCCTCGCCATCGGGGCGGTGCTGGCGGTGGGGCTGGGGGCGTACCTGGTCTCGCGTCGGAGGGCCGCGGCGTCCAGTTGAGGCTGGCGCGTGCACCGACCAGCGCCCCGCCTCCGGCGGCCCCGGCCGCGAGCCCGGTGGCGCGGACCTGGGCCGAAGGTCAGGGCTTGGGGCCGAGCCGTGCCGCCAGGTCGCGGTTCTTCTGGGTGTAGCGGGCGACCTCGCCGTTGAGGAAGTCGTTCTCGCCGCGCAGGTCCTCGAGCTCGCCGTCGAGCGCCTCGACCTTGGACTGGAGCTCCTGCAGGGCGAGCAGGGACGCCGCCGACGCCGGGTCCGGGGCCCGGGCGGTGGCCGCCGCGGCGAGCCGCTGCTCCAGCTCCTGGATCTTCCGCTTGAACTGGAGCTCGGAGCGGGCCCGCGACTCGAGCCGCCCCTCCAGGTCCTGCAGCGCGGCGCGGAGCCGCTGGACCTCGGCGGCGTGCCGCTGCGCGGCCTGGGCGGCGGCCGCCTCGGC
>JAJYAW010000457.1 GCA_021779335.1 Myxococcales bacterium
GCCGCGGACGTAGCCCGCGTCCTCCACCTTGGGCAGCAGCACCGCGTCGGCGCCGCTCGACGCCACGGCGCGCAGATCCTCGGCCTCCCAGGGGGTGCCGCCTCCGTCGACGCGCTCCACCCTCTCGCGGTGTCCGGAGCCGCCAGACCGGATCCGCGCTTGCCGGGGATGAGGTCAGTCCTTCGCGCCGCGCTGACGTTGGTGGAGAGGCTGCTGGCGCGGAGCGCGGGCTCAGGGCGAGGCGTTCGCCCTGGGGTCGGACGACCGTCCGTCCGTGGTGTCGACGTAGATGGCGCCGGGCGCGTTGTCCGGTCCCTCGCCGACGAACTGATACCGGCGGGTGCGTCCACACACGTCCAGCTCCAGTGAGAGCCAGTTGGCGGTGTGGCGCAGCACCGAGATTCGTTCCTGTGGACACTGGTGGTCGAAGGAGGCCTGCCTGACGGCGGGAGCCACCCGAGCGTCTTGGGCGAGGCGGGCGTTGACGGCAGCGCAGCCTGCGGTCGCGACGGCCAGGGCGGCCAGGAGCAGCGGGCGCATCGACCGACTCACCACGAGGTCCATGCTCATCACTTGGGCATCCCCCAGAGCGCAGTATCGTCTGACAGTACCGGGACGTGTCAACGTACACCCCCCTCCGCCACCGGCGCCGAGCGCGCGGCGAGGACCCAGACCGGCATGAATTGGCCGGACGCTTCCGTCGGCGCCGCCGCCGCGGTAGAGGCCACCCTGGCCGACCACCCAGGAGCCTCCATGCCCAGCCCCACCCTGCCCCAGCCCTCCCTGCTCCTGACCCCGGGCCAGCTGCTCGACGTGGCCACCCGCCTGCTCGCCGCTGCCGGCGCCGGCGCGGAGGACGCCGCGCAGGTCGCCGCGCACCTGGTGGACGCCAACCTGGCGGGCCACGACAGCCACGGCGTGGGCATGATCCCGCAGTACGTCCGGGCCATCCGCGGGGGCGTCCTCGACCCGCGGGCCCACGCCGAGGTGGAGGACCGGGGGCCGGCGGTGCTGGCGGTGGACGGCCGGCGCGGGTTCGGCCAGGTGGTGGCGTCGGAGGCCATCCGGGCCGGCGTGGCCCGGGCCCGCGACACCGGCGTGGCGCTGGTGGCGCTGCGCAACGCCTCGCACGTGGGCCGGGTGGGGGCCTACGGCCTGCAGGCCGCCGCGGCCGGCTTCGCCTCGGTGCACTTCGTCAACGTGGTCGGGCACGGCGCGCTGGTGGCCCCCTTCGGCGGCTCGGACGCCCGGCTCTCCACCAACCCCATCTGCATCGCCATCCCGGCCGCGGGGGGCAAGCCGCCGGTGCTGCTCGACTTCGCCACCAGCCGGGTGGCCCTGGGGAAGGTGCGGGTGGCGCTCAACCGCGGCGAGCAGGTCGGCGAGGGGGTCCTCATCGACGCCGCCGGGCGGCCCACCACCGACCCCCACGTCATGTTCGAGGAGCCGCGCGGCGCCATCCTGCCGCTCGGGCTCCACAAGGGGTACGGGCTGGCGCTCGCCTGCGAGCTCTTGGCGGGGGCGCTCTGCGGCGGCGGCACCGTCCCGACCGTGCCGCACGAGCCGGATCGCATCACCAACAACATGCTCTCCTTCGTCTTCGACCCGGCGCGCCTCCCCGGCTTCGGCCGCCTCGGCGAGGAGCTGGCCGCCGCCGTCGACCACGTCAAGGGCTCGCCGCCCGCCGACCCGGCGCACCCCGTGCTGGTGGCGGGCGAGCCGGAGCTGCTGGCCCGCGCCGGGCGCGAGGCGCACGGCGTCCCGCTGGAGCGCGCCACCTGGGACCAGCTCGTGGAGGCGGGGCGCTCGGTCGGCCTGGCGCTCCAGGCGCCGGCGTGAGGGCGGGCGACGGGCCCCAACGAGCCGCGCCCGGGCGCTAGAGCGGGCCGCGCCTTTCTGGGAGAATGCGCCCCCTCCCGACACCCCCCTCCCGAGGTCCCTCATGAACCGCGTGAAGAACTTCAACGCCGGCCCGGCCGCCCTCCCGCTCCCCGCGCTCGAGCGCGCCCGCGACGAGTTCCTCGACTTCGCGGGGTCCGGCATGTCGGTGATGGAGCACAGCCACCGCGGCAAGGAGTACGAGGCCTGCCACGACGAGGCCATCGCGCTCCTCAGGGAGCTGCTCGGCGTGCCCGCCACGCACGAGGTGCTCTTCGTGCAGGGCGGCGCCTCCCAGCTCTTCGCCCAGATCCCGATGAACCTGGTGCAGCGGGGGCAGACCGCCGAGTACGTCCTCACCGGCGCCTGGGGCGAGAAGGCGCTCGCCGAGGCCAGGGCGGCCACCGCCATGCTGGGCGGCGCGGTCCGGGTGGCCTGCAGCACCGGCACCGGCGACGGCAAGGAGAAGAGCTACGTGCGCGCGCCGGCCGCCGGCGAGGTGAAGGTCTCGCCCGACGCCGCCTACCTGCACGTCACCAGCAACGAGACCATCCACGGCGTGGAGTTCGACGTCACGCCGGCCCGCCCCTACCCGGCCACCGGGAGCGTGCCGCTGGTGGCCGACATGTCCTCCGACTTCCTCTGGAAGAAGGTGGACGTCTCGAGGTTCGGCCTGATCTACGCCGGCGCCCAGAAGAACATCGGGCCGTCCGGCGTGGTGGTGGTGGTGGTCTCGAAGGCGCTCCTCGAGGCCGGGCGCAAGGACCTCCCCAAGATCTTCCAGCTGCGCACCCCGGCCGAGAACAAGTCGCTCTACAACACGCCGCCCACCTTCGGCATCTATATGATCCGGAACGTGCTCGCCTGGCTGAAGGGGCTGGGCGGCCTCGAGGCCATGGAGGCGCGCAACCGCAGGAAGGCGGCGGTGCTCTACGGCGCCATCGACGCGAACCCCGGCTACTACCGCTGCCCGGTGGAGCGGGAGAGCCGCTCGGTCATGAACGTGGTCTTCCGGCTGCCCAGCGAGGCGGACGAGGAGCGCTTCGTGAAGGAGGCCAGGGCCCGGGGGATGGTGGGCCTGAAGGGCCACCGCTCGGTGGGCGGCATCCGCGTCTCCGCCTACAACGCGGTGGAGCCGGCCTGGCTCGACGAGCTGGCGGTCTTCATGGGCGAGTTCGCCAGGAAGGGGTAGGCCCCGCGCCGGGCCGGCCGCCGGCCCCGGCTTCCGGGCCGGGCCGGGCCGGGGCCAGACACGCCACCGACCGCGCGCCATGAGGATCCGCCCGCTCGCCTCCGCGCCCGTCCTCGCCGTC
>JAJYAW010000458.1 GCA_021779335.1 Myxococcales bacterium
CGGGGGCGGCGGCCCGGCCAGGGCGGCCAGCTCCGGCAACGCCTCCCAGGGCTGCCAGCCGGCCAGGCCGGCCCGCCAGACCCGCGCGCCCGGCGCCAGCCGGCCGGAGCGGATGAGCTCGCCCAGCGCGGCCTGGCCGATGGGGCCGGCCTGCGCCCCCGCCGCCTCGTAGTACCAGGTGCCCTCGCTCATCCCGCCCCCATTTCACCGCTGGTTGAAGTGCTCAGGCGTGCACCTGCACCAGCACGCAGGTGATGTTGTCGACGCCGCCCGCCTCGTTGGCGGCGTCGACGAGCGCCTGGGCGGCCGCCTTCAGGTCGCCCAGGTGCAGCCGGATGAGCTCGCCCATCCGCTCGTCGTCGACCATGCCGGAGAGGCCGTCGCAGCAGAGGAGCAGCACGTCGCCCTCCTCCACCGGGAGGCGCAGCAGGTCCACCTCGACCGTCTCCTTCATCCCCAGCGCCCGCACGATGACGTTCTTGTGCGGGAAGCTCTCGACCTCCTCGGGGGTGAGCCGCCGCGCCTTGAGGTAGTCGTTGAGGAGCGAGTGGTCCTCGGTGACCTGGCGCAGGCTCCCGCCGCGCCACAGGTAGGCGCGCGAGTCCCCCACGTGACCCACCACCACCGCGCCGCCGGCCCGCTCGAAGTGGGCGCACACCAGGGTGGTGCCCATGCCGCGCAGCCGCTCGTCGGACTGCGCCCGCTCGAAGATGCGCAGGTTGGCCAGCTTCACGCCGGTGAGGACGCGGTTCTCGTCCTGGCGCCGCGCCGGGTCCTCGGGCCAGGGCCAGGTGGCCTCCTCGTCGCGCCCGGTCAGCCGGAAGAACTCGGCCATCTCCTCCACCGCCAGGCGCGAGGCCACCTCGCCGGAGGCGTGCCCGCCCATGCCGTCGGCGACACAGTAGAGCTGCTCCTCGGGCAGGAGCAGGAAGGCGTCCTCGTTGTGTGCTCGCTTCAGGCCGACGTCCGTCGTGCCGGCGACATGGAGGCGCATGCGCGTTCGACTCCCCCCCGCAAGGAACGGGGAGCCTAGTCTCGGGGCGGGCGCCCGGTCAAACGCGGCGGCACCAGGATCTTCACGCCCGGTCCGGTGGTGAGCCGCAGCGCCCGGGCCGCCGGGTAGAGGTCGCCGTCCACCATGAAGCGGACGGCCTGGCCCTCCACGGTGACGGCGCGGGCCACGACGTCGAGCGCGGCGCGGCGCCGCCAGGGGGCGCCGCGGTGGACCCGCGGCAGCAGCCGCACCACCTGCGGCAGGGAGCCGTGCACGCCCACGGCGTGGAAGAAGCCGGGCTGCTCGGCGCAGCGGGAGAGGGCCCGGAACCCCAGGCCGATGGAGGGGACGGTGCCGGCCAGCAGGGTCAGGTAGCCCTGGTCGGCCCACGCCTCGCCGTCCGACTCGACGCGGAGCGGCTCGCGACGGGTCAGCGTCCGGCCGAAGGGTCCGCCCACCAGGGCCGACGCGGCGGCGTGGGCCAGCAGCAGCCAGGCCCGCCACGGCGAGGGGCGCGCCCCGGCGTAGAAGCGGTCCAGGAAGGTGACCGCCGCGCCGGTGCCGAAGAGGAAGCCCAGCAGCGGAGGGCGCCCGGCGGCCTCCACCCGCAGCAGGTCCCGCTCCACCACCGCCGGCGCCTGCCCGGCGCTCCGGCGCGCCAGCTCGGCCGCCAGCAGCTCCTCCGGGGTGCCGCGCAGGCCGTGGTTGCCGGCCAGCGTGTTCATGGTGCCGCCGCGCAGCACCAGCAGGCGGGGGAGCGGCGCCGGGGCCCAGGCCGCGGCGGCCGCGGCGAGCACCACGTGGAGCGTGCCGTCGCCGCCGTTGACGCCCAGCGTGTCGACGCCGGCGGCGCGGAAGGCCTCCAGCGCGCGGGCCAGCGCCTCGGGCGTGGCGGCGTCCCGCACCTCGCCCTCGCCCCCCAGCAGCCGGGCCAGCCGCGCCCCGGTCTCCGGGAGGCGGCTGTTGCGCGCGGTGCGCGGGTTGTTCACGATGCCGATGCCGCTCATGCCGGTCTGCCACCCGCCGCTGCGACCCCCCGGGTCGCGTCCACCTCGCCGGCCGCAATGTGGGGCTGGCGCGCCCGCCGGTCAAATCGAAAGGGCGCGCCGCTCGCGGGGCGGCCGGCCCGGGGTCCGGCCTCGACGGAGGGATCGTGATCCGCGGGCGCTCCGGGTAAGATGCCCGGCGGATGAGCGTTCTCCACGAACCCGGGGATCTGTCGCAGACGCCGCTCGCCGCGGTGCTGCTCGAGGCGCTCAACCAGCGCAGCGACGGCGTCCTGGCCGTCGAGCACGGCGGCGGGACCTCCAGGCTCTGGTTCCGCGGCGGCCAGCCGGTGGGGGCGCAGGTCTTCGCCGGCTTCCGGCCGCTCGGCCACATGCTCCTGCAGGCCGGCAAGATCGACGTGGACGCCCTCTCGCGCAGCCTGACCGACATGGCCGCCAGCGGCCGCCCGCAGGGCGAGATCCTGGTGGGGCTCGGCGCGGTGTCGCGCCAGGACGTGGACGACGCGCTGGCCGAGCAGCAGTCCGGCTACTTCGCCCTCATCGCCGCCCTCGACTCGGGCGGCTTCACCTTCGACCCGGGCCAGCCGGTGCCCGACTGGACGCGCGGCTCGAAGCTCTCGCCGCTGCGCACCATCGTGGACGCGCTGGAGCGGCCGCAGGCCGGGGCGCTCGTGAGCTCGGCCCTCCAGCCGGTGGCGCAGGGCGGGGCCCGCCTGGCCTCCGGCTACGCCGAGGTGGAGGCGCACTTCCGCTGGACCGGGCCGGAGCGCGCCCTGGTGGGCCGCCTCTCCCGCCCGGCGGCGCTGGAGACCTTCTTCGCCCCGCAGGAGGGGGTCGGCCCGGAGCGGGCCCGCGCCATGCTGGCGGCGCTGCTCCTGCTCGGGCTGGCGGTGCCGGCGGCGGAGCGCGCCGCCCCCTCGGGCGAGACCGTGGCGGGGCTCTCGCTGGAGGGCATGGCCGCGGCGGCCGCGGCGCCGGGGGAGAGCCCGCTCCTCACCCCGTCTCCGGCGGTGCCGCTGCGGCGGAGCGATCCCGCCGAGGCCAGGGCGCGGCGCCAGCGGCTCCTCTCCAGGGCGCTGCAGAACATGGGCGTCGGGCCGTTCGGCGCCCGGCCGGACGGCACGCCTCCGCCGGGCACCATCCCCGCGGTGGCCGGCGCCGCGGCCTCGGCGGGCCCCACGCCG
>JAJYAW010000459.1 GCA_021779335.1 Myxococcales bacterium
GCGGGCGGCGGCCAGCCGCTCTCGCTCGGCGCGGCAGCCGGCGCACGCCGCCAGGTGGGCCGTCACCTCGGCGCGGCGCCCCGGGCCGAGGGCGCCGTCGAGCAGCGCGGTGAGCTCTTCGGTCGGGTGCTTCACGGCTCCACCTCCCGTGGGGCGGCCGGCTGGAAGGGCGCCAGGGCCGCGGCGGCGGCCACGGTGGCCCGGTGGACGAGCGACTTCACGGCCGACACGCTCGTCTCCAGGGTCTCGGCGATCTCCTCGTAGCTCATCCCCTCGAAGCGGCACAGGACGAGGGCGGCCCGCTGCTTCTCGGGCAGCCGGTCGAGCAGCACCTCCACCGCCGCGGCCAGCCGCCCCGCCTCCAGGTCCTGGTGCGGCGAGGGCTGGTGCGCGGGGAGGGCGTCGAGATCCGGCGCCCCGTCGCCGCCGGGCGCGCCCGGGGTGGCCGCGCGGACGGCGTACTCGCCGCGCCGCAGCTCGTTGAGGCAGTGGTTGGTGGCCACCCGGTAGAGGAAGGTCTTGAAGCGGGCGCGCGGCGAGTAGCGGTGGGCGGCCCGGTAGACCTTCACGAAGACGTCCTGCGCCAGCTCCTCGGCGCGCGGCCCGTCCTTCACGAAGCGGTGGCAGTATCCGACCATGGCGCTGGCGTGCCTCTCGTAGAGCGCCCGGAACGCCGCCTGGTCGCCGCGCTGGAAGGCCAGCATGAGCGCCGCGTCGGGGTCCTGGGTCATCCTGGGCTCCAGAACACGCCCGCGCGGCCGGAGTTGCGGCCGGCTAGCCGCCGGCCAGCGAGACGGCGAGGCGGGTCACCCCGTAGAAGACGGCGGCCACCGCGGCGGAGGCCGGAATCGTGAAGATCCACGCCCAGATGATGCGCCCGGCCACGCCCCAGCGGACGGCCCGGGTGCCCTTGGTGGCCCCCACCCCGACGATGGCGCCGGTGATGGTGTGGGTGGTGGAGACGGGGATGCCCGCGGCGGCCAGGGCCAGGATGGTCACGCCGCCGCCGGTCTCGGCGCAGAAGCCGCCGATGGGCTGCAGCTTGGTGAGGCCGGTGCCCATGGTCTTCACGATGCGCCAGCCGCCGAAGAAGGTGCCCAGGCCGATGGCGGCGTGGCACGAGAGCACCACCCAGAACGGGATGTGGAACTGCTGGCCGCTCCAGATGGTGCCGTAGAGCACCACGGCGATGATGCCCATGACCTTCTGGGCGTCGTTGGTGCCGTGGCTGTAGCTGAAGATGGCGGCCGAGCCGAGCTGGAGCTTGCGGAACCGCCGGTCCACCTTGGCGGGCGTGAAGCCCTTCACGATCCAGGTGGTCCCCACCATCATGGCCGTCCCCAGGATCATGCCGATGATGGGCGAGAGGACGATGAAGAGCGAGACCTTGAAGATGCCCGAGCCGATGAGGCCGGAGGGGCCCAGCGCCGGCAGCGTGGCACCGATCATGCCGCCCGCCAGCGCGTGGGACGAGGAGGAGGGCAGCCCCCACCACCAGGTCAGCAGGTTCCAGACGATGGCGCCCATGAGCGCCGCGAAGATCACCACCAGCACGGCGGTGGAGCCCATGGCCCGGAGCGACTCGAACTCGATGATCCCCGTGCCCATGGTGTTGGCGACCTTCAGCTCTCCGCCCCAGAGCACGGGCATGGCGG
The DNA here is from genome assembly GCA_021779335.1 of Myxococcales bacterium. GTDB lineage: Bacteria > Myxococcota > Myxococcia > Myxococcales > Anaeromyxobacteraceae > JADKCZ01. Next base: position 1,656 of record JAJYAW010000459.1, read on the forward strand.
AGATGAAGTTGAAGAAGGCGGCCCAGGCCACCGCCCAGAGCGGCGTCAGCACCCGGGTCGAGACGACCGTGGCGATCGAGTTGGCCGCGTCGTGGAAGCCGTTGAGGAAGTCGAAGACCAGCGCGACGAGGATCAGCCCGATGACGACGCCGTGGAGGAGCATGGCCGGGGTCCCTGGGGCGCGCGACTAGGCGTGCTCGAGGACCAGCCCCTCGATGACGTTGGCCACGTCCTCGGCCCGGTCGGTGGCGTCCTCGATGAGGTCGATGATCTCCTTCCACTTCATGACCGTGAGGGGATCGTTGCCGCGCTTGAAGAGCTTGGCCATGGTCCGCCGGGTGAGCGTGTCGGCCTGGTTCTCCAGCACGTTCATCTCCTTGCAGGCCTCCAGGATCCGCCGCGGGTCCTTCTTCATGGTCCGGAGCCCCTTGACCGCCTCCTCCATCTTGCGCGACTGCTCCACCAGCACCGCGGCCAGCTCGCGCGCCTCGGGGAGCACCGCGTCGATGTCGTAGAGGCCGAGCCGCTCGGCGGCCGCGTCGGCCAGGTCGAGCACGTCGTCGATGCGCGAGAGGATCCGGTGGATCTCCGAGCGGTCGAAGGGCGTGATGAACTGGGTGTGGAGCCGGGCGAAGGCGCGGTGGGTGATGTCGTCCGCGCGGTGCTCCACGTCCTTGATGGCCTGGCACTTCGAGGCGACGTCGGTGAAGTCGTCGAGCAGCCCCTTCAGGAGGATGGCGCCCTCGACGACCAGGGCGGCCTGGGCCTCGAAGTCAGCGAAGAAGTCGTCCGACTTCGGCATCAAGCGGTGGAGCATGAGGTCTCCTGGTGCGAGGCGCGGCGGAGGTTACCCGTTTCGGCACGCGAGTCAAACGGCCCATGTGACGGTGGCGTGAACACCGCTCAACGTCGCTGAACCGCAGGACTTTCGGGGGGCGGAGGCGCTGCAGCGGGGCCACCTTCGGGCCATGACCGACCGGACCCGTCTCGATGCCCCGACCTCTTCGACCTCGGCGCAAACGTCCGCTTGGTCCGGGCGCAGGGAGGGCGCCCGGCTGGCGGCGGCCAGGCCCGCCCAGCCGGAGGCCCGCCGGCGGGGCGGCTCAGTCCCGCAGGGTGACGAGGGTGGCGCCCCAGCCGCCCGCCGCCTCGTCGGCCGGGCGGGACGCCAGCACCAGGGGGTGGCGCCCCAGCAGCGCCTCGACCGAGCGGCGCAGGGCGCCGGTCCCCTTGCCGTGCACCACCCGGAGGTGGCGCAGGCCGGCGGCGTGGCTCTCCTCGATCCAGCCTGGGAGCAGCTCGCCGAGGTCGGCGGGGTCGAAGGCGTGCAGGTCGAGGACGCCGTCGAGCGGCAGCGCCACGGGCCCGTCGAACGGGGTGGCCTGCTCCTCCGGCGCGGGGCCGGGCCGGGGCGCCGGGCGCGGTCGCTGCGGGGCCATGTCCCGATGATACCGGACCCGGGCCCGCGGCCGCTCAGGCGTCGCCCGGGGGCGGCCCGAGCCGCCGCGCGATGGCGCCGCGGATCGACT
>JAJYAW010000460.1 GCA_021779335.1 Myxococcales bacterium
GCGGGGCGGTCCCACCGCGCCCTCCCGGTGGTGGACGGCGGCCGGCTCCTCGGCCTCGTCACCGGCACCGATCTCGTCGAGCGCGGGGGGCTCCAGGTCAGGCCGCAGCTCCTGCCGGCCCTGGCCGCGGCCGAGCGGGCGCGGCACCTCGACGACCTGGCCCGGACCCGCGTCGTGGCGGCCGACGTCATGACCACGCCGCCGGTGTGCGTCGTGCCGGAGACGCCGCTGCCCGAGGTGGCGCTCCTCATGCTCCGGCGCCGGCTCAAGCGGCTGCCCGTGGTGGACCGGGCCGGCGCGCTCCTCGGCGTGGTGAGCCGCTACGACCTGCTGCGGAGCGCCGCGGGCGGGTCCGGCGCGCCCGACGCGGCGCCGCGCCAGGTGGGGCTCGCGGGCGACGCGCCGCTCTCCAGCGTGATGCGGCGCGACGTGCCGACGGTGCACCCCGGGACGCCCCTCCCCGAGACGATGCAGGCGGTGATCGCGACGCGGCTCGACCTGGCGGTGGTGGTGGACGAGAGCCGGCGGGTCATCGGCCTGGTCTCGGACACGGCGCTCCTCGAGCGGCTCACGCCGGCGCTCCGGCCGGGGGCCCTGCGCTCGCTCATGCTCCGCCTCCCGTTCGGCCACCCGCGCCCGGGCGAGGCGGAGGTGGCCGCCCACGCGCGCGCCCAGACGGCCGGCGAGCTCATGACGCGCGAGGTCCCCGCCGCCGGGGTGGAGACCAGGCTCTCCGACGCCATCGCCCTCATGCTGGCGCGGCACCACAAGGTCCTGGTGGTGACGGGGCCGGACCAGCTCCTGGCCGGCATCGTGGACCGCGCCGACCTGCTCCGAGGGCTGGTCGGCCTGGCGACCTGAGCGTCCCAGGAGCGTCCCAGGAGCGGCTCGGGACCTGCCGGCGCCGGGCGAGCCCACCCAGGCACGCGCCGTGCAGCCCTCTCCCGTGGCTGGCGGAGGTCGCCTCCCGCCTGGCCGCAGGAGCGCCACATGTGCCGATCCGTCCGCGCTGGCGCCGCCGCCCTCCTCCTGCTCGGGGCGTGCGCGCACCGTCCGCTGGCCACCTCCCAACCGGGCCGCGACGAGGAGCCGATCCCGCGCTGCCCCATGAGCGTCGCCGGGACCTGGCTGGCGGCCGCTGACTCGCACCTCGGCGCGGAGCTCACCTTCACCACGACCGGCTCGGTGGCCGCGCTCCGGGGGCGGGTCCACTACATGGCGGAGCTGCACAACCTGCGGCACGCCCGGGCCACCCGGAGCGCGGCGAGCAGCACCTCCTCGGGGGCCCAGCCGCTCTGGCCCTGGACGGGAGCGACCGTTCCACCCTCCTACGCCACGGTCGTCGAGATCGAGCGCGGCGCGGTCCTCCAGGTGACGCCCTCCGACCCGGACGACGTGGAGCAGCTCCAGTACGCGCTCCGCGTGCGCGCCTGGCGGCTGCAGCACCGCGGCTGCGGCGTCGGGCCGCGGAGCCGGGGAGGCTGACCGACCGGTGGAGGGAGCCGGTCGCCGGACCTCGCCCCGGCCGGGTCCGAGGCCGGGCTCGGCCCCGAACGTTCGCGACCGCGGCGGACCCGACGGCGCGCTGCGCGCCCCTGCGCGCGAACGATCTTGTCGCGCCCCCGTACGTTCAGTTCCCGAACGCGTCCGGGAGGCCCATCGTCCATCCACCGCGAGGCAGCCTGCCGTTGCCGTCCTCATCACGGAGGAGAGCCCTGACGTCCGACCCCCTCACGAGCGCGACGCCCCGGCGAGAGGCCGCGCCCGCTCCGGGCCCGCCGAGCCCCATGCTCCTGCTCGCCTTCCCGCACCCCGCCGGCGGCCCCGCGCCGCGCCGGGCCATCTCGCGGGACGGCCTGGTGCTCGGGCTCGGCGCCCCGGTCTTCGGCGCCCCGCTCCGAGATCTCCGGCTGAAGGCCCGGCACGCCGAGATCGGCCTCCTGGACGGGAGGGCGTTCCTGCGCGACCTGGGGGGCGGCGCCGGGACCCGCCTCAACGGCGTGGCGGTGCGCGGGCAGGCGGCGCTGGCGGACGGGGACGTGATCCGCCTCGGCGACACCCTGGTCCTGTTCACCGCGGCCGGCGAGGCCGCGCCGGGCGCCGGCGAGCCCGTCGACGGCCCGCCCGGGCTCACCGGCGAGACGCCCTCCATCCAGGCGGTCCGGCGCAGCATCGCCGCGGTCGCGCCCCGCCGGCGCACCGTGGTGATCACCGGGGAGACCGGCACCGGCAAGGAGATCGTGGCCCGCCAGATCCACGAGCGCAGCGGGCGCGGCGGGCCGTTCCTGGCCGTCAACTGCGGCGGCTTCAGCGAGGGGCTGCTCGCCAGCGAGCTCTTCGGCCACCTGCGGGGGGCCTTCACCGGCGCCGTCGCCGAGGCGCAGGGGCTGTTCCGCGCCGCCCGCGGCGGGACGCTCCTCCTCGACGAGGCCAGCGACCTCCCGCTGCCGCTGCAGGGCGTCCTGCTGCGGGTGCTCGAGACCTGGGAGGTGCGGCCGGTGGGCAGCGCCCGCGACGTCGCCGTGGACGTGCGGGTGGTCGCCGCCAGCAACCGCGAACTCGTCGGCCTGGTCCAGCGCGGCCTGTTCCGCGCCGATCTCTACGCCCGGCTGGCGCAGTGGATCATCCGCCTCCCGCCGCTGCGCGAGCGCCGCCAGGACATCCCGGCCCTGTGCCGCGCCCTGCTGGCGCGGCTCGAGGAGCGCGGGCGGCCCATGAGCCCGGACCTGGAGGAGGCGCTGCTGATCCACCCCTGGCCGCTCAACGTCCGCGGGCTCTCGAACGTCCTCGCCATCGCCTCCATCGCCACGCCGGAGGACGAGCCGCTCCAGCTCGGCCCGGAGGTCCGGTCCGCGCTGCAGGACAACCTCGTCGACCGCGCGGCGCCGCAGGAGGCCCCGCGCCCGGGGGCGCTCGACCGGCCCGCCCTGGAGGCGCTGCTCTGCAGGTTCGGCGGCCGGGTCGCCGCCATGGCGCGGCAGGCCGGGGTCTCGCGCCCCAGGATGTACCGCCTGCTCTGGGCGGCGGGGCTCGAGCCGGCCTCGTTCCGGCGGGGCCCCAGCCCGGCCAGCGCCACGGGCGCCGCGCCGCGCCCGGCTTGATAGGATGCCGTCGTGCCCGCCGCGCCGCCGCCCACCGCCGACGCCGACGCCGACGCCA
>JAJYAW010000034.1 GCA_021779335.1 Myxococcales bacterium
TCTCTCGTGCTCGAAAGGCCGTCCCGGAGCGCGCCGACGAGCTGGAGGCGCTGGTGGAGCGCTTCGGCCACGTCCAGGCCCGCTTCGACGAGCTGGGCGGCTACGCCCTCGAGTCCCGGGCCCGGGAGATCCTGGCCGGTCTGGGCTTCACGGCCGAGATGATGGACGGCGACGTGGGCGCCCTCTCGGGCGGCTGGAAGATGCGCGTGGCGCTGGCCCGCATCCTCCTCATGCGCCCCGACGCCATGCTGCTCGACGAGCCCTCCAACCACCTCGACCTCGAGTCGATCATCTGGCTGGAGGAGTTCCTCAAGGGCTACCCGGGCGCCATCCTCATGACCTCCCACGACAAGGAGTTCATGAACCGGGTGGTGGGCAAGGTCGTCGAGATCGACGGCGGCGAGCTGACCACCTACTCGGGCGACTACGACTTCTACGAGCGCGAGCGGAAGATCGCCGACGAGCACCAGCAGGCCCAGTTCGACCGCCAGCAGGCCATGCTCCGGAAGGAGCTGGCCTTCATCGAGCGCTTCAAGGCGCGCGCCTCCCACGCCGCCCAGGTGCAGAGCCGGGTCAAGAAGCTCGACAAGATCGAGAAGGTCGAGCCGCCCAAGGTCCGCAAGACGGTGGACTTCGACTTCCGCCCCTCCTCCCGCTCGGGCGAGGACGTGGCCAAGCTCACCGGCGTGACGAAGGGCTACGGCGCCCGGAAGATCTACGACGGCCTCGACTTCCTGGTGCGCCGCGGCGAGCGCTGGGCGGTCATGGGGGCCAACGGCGCCGGCAAGTCGACGCTCCTCAAGATGATCGCCGGCGAGGCCAAGGCCGACGCCGGCACCGTGGTGGTGGGCGCCAGCGTCAAGATGGGCTACTTCGCCCAGCACGCCATGGAGCTCCTCAAGGGCGAGGAGACGGTCTGGGAGACGCTGCAGAACGCCTTCCCCAGGGCCTCGGTGGGGAGCTTGCGGGCCCTCTCCGGCTGCTTCGGCTTCTCCGGCGACGAGATCGAGAAGCGCTGCCGGGTCCTCTCCGGCGGCGAGAAGGCCCGGCTGGTGCTGGCCACCATGCTCTTCGACCCGCCCAACTTCCTGGTGCTCGACGAGCCCACCAACCACCTCGACGTGGGCACCAAGGAGATGCTGGTGCGGGCGCTCTCCGGCTTCGAGGGGACCATGATCTTCGTCTCCCACGACCGGCGCTTCCTGGGCGCGCTCTCCAACCGGGTGCTCGAGCTCACGCCGGCCGGCATCGTCCCCTACGGCGGCGGCTACACCGAGTACGTGGCCCGCACCGGGCGCGAGGCGCCTGGGCTGCGCCACGTCGACGGGCGCTGACCGGCCCGGGTCGCGCCGGCCGGCATCATCCTCGCCCCCCGGATCCCAGGGCGGTCGGCAGTCCCGCCCGCGGCGCCGCCGCCGCCGGGTGCCCGGGGCCCCGTCAGTACCCGAAGAGGGTCCCGCTCGCGTCCCGCGCCTGGAAGACGCCGCCGCCGGCGTAGATCAGCCGGACGCTCGCCCCCTGCGCGCCCTCGATCAGGTCGGCGCTGCCGGGGATCCGCGCGGTGGGGACCGAGGCGTAGATCGCGCCGCCACCGGTCGCGCCCACCAGCCTGGTCCCATCGGCCGAGGAGGCGATGGCCCTCCAGCCCGGGCTCAGGGCGGCGTCGCTGACCCGCCAGGTGTCGCCGGCGTCGTGGGAGGTGTACGCGGCGCCGCCGTACCCGCCGACCCCGTCCCAGATGAGCTCCACCGCGATCAGCTTCGTGCCGTCGGCCGACATGGCGACGCTCGTCCACGGGCGTCGGCTGGCGCCCTGCCTCCAGGTCGAGCCCGAGTCCGAGGAGGTGTAGACCCAGCCATCCCCGGCCGCGGCCACCATGCGGGCCCCATCCGCGGAGACCGCCAGGGACCCCCACCGGCGCTGCGGCCCGGTGACGCTCCAGTGCAGCCCGCCGTCGGTCGACGCGTGGATCCAGCCGAAGTAGGTCGCGGCGACCAGCGTCCCCCCGTCGGCCGACGAGGCGACGGCGCTCCAGGCGCCGACCGGGACGTCGCCCGCGACCGCCCAGGTGGCGCCGCCGTCGCGGGAGAGGTGGACCCGGCCGTACGACTCGGCCGCGACGAGTGCGCGGCCGTCCGCCGAGGCCGCCAGGGCGAGGATCCCGGCCGGCGCGCCGGCCCGGGCGGTCCAGGTCAGGCCGCCGTCGCTGGAGGTGTGGACCACGCCGTCCGAGACCGCGGCGAGCCGCTCCCCGTCCGCCGAGGAGGCGAAGGCGCTCCAGCCGGTGTCCGGGCTCCGGTCGCAGCGGGCCCAGGTCTTGCCGGCGTCGCTCGAGGTGAAGAGCTGCCCGAAGGAGGGCGCGCCCTCGCCGACCGAGGCGGACTCGCCCGACAGCAGCCGCGAGCCGTCGGAGGAGGCCGCCAGCCCGAAGAAGCCGTGGGTCGCGTCGCGCTCCACCCAGGTCGTGGCGGGGAAGCTCACCTCGCCTCCCACGGTGATGGACTGGCCCACGCCGGCCCGCACCCGGAAGCCGCCGGCCCCCTGGGCCCGGACCGCCACCTCCTGCCCGGCCGCCAGGCCGGCCGTGGGCGGCAGGGTGATGAGGACGCGCGCGCCGCCGCTGGTCTCGTAGCCGTGGTCGGCCGCGGCGAGGGTGTCCGTGGTGACGACGCTCCAGGGGAGCCCGCCGGTGGAGGAGGAGCCGCCGCAGCCCGCCCAGGCGAGGGTGAGCAGCGCGGCGGCGCAGCGGCGTTCGATGGCGTGGCGCTTCATGGGTGCGCTCCCGTCCAGGGTGGAGGTGGGCTCCGGCGCTGCGGCTACCGCTGCCACCAGTAGTTGGTGACCCAGTACGTCCGCCCGTACGCGTTGCGGTACGGGTAGACGAAGAAGCCGCCGGCGATGGAGTAGTTCGGGTTGGAGTAGTAGGCCTCCGGGAGGTAGCCCATCGTCCCGAGGAAGCTGGTGGTGTCGGTGGTGGAGGAGGTGGCGGAGTAGCCGGTGTTGAACCCGGCCGTGACGCTGGCGGTCCAGTCGCCCACGCCCGCGCCCACCGAGGTGTCCACCGAGAAGTCGTGGGAGACCGTCTTGGCGGTGCCGCTGGCGACGTCGATCTGGGCGGTGGTCGGGCCCGGGTCGGGCATGCCGTTCTCCCCCATGGCCAGGGTCATGACGTCGGTGGCGTAGCCGCCGTAGGTGGCCAGCAGCTGGTCCTTCTCGACCAGCGTGGGGTACGAGAACGGGTCGCCGATCTTGTGGCCCAGCACCGCCTCGTCGATCTTCGGCAGGTCCCCGAGGTTGTCGTTGAAGAACCGGCGCGTCACCTTGTAGGTGCTGAAGGCGCGCGGGATGTTGATGTGCAGCGACCTCCCGATCTTGTCGGCGTCCTCCGCGTTCGGGGAGGAGAGGATGACGTACTCGTACTGGTCGATGGGGACGGCGGTGAAGATCACCTCGTCCTGGCCGGCGTAGCAGTAGCGCTGGATGGTCCGGGTGACGGTCGTGGAGGAGGACCACTCCCAGGTGTTGGTGTTCTTGAAGGCGAGGGAGGCCTTCACCTCGCCGATCTTGAGGCCGAAGAGCGGCGTCTCGAACTCGTGCTCGAAGTCGAGCTGGGCGCCGACGGAGAAGGCCACCGAGTGGGCGCTGGAGCTCTCGTTGGCCGTGCTGGTCCCGTACATGGTGGCCCAGCTCGGGTAGGCCGCCTGGTAGCCGACGTCGGCCCGGGCCACGTCGGCGAAGTACATGGGCGACGCCAGCACCGCGATGACGATGGGGTCGCTGAAGGTGAGCTTGTGGCCGACGTACCGTACGCGCGGGGCGTCGTCGTCGAAGTGGCCGGTGGCGAAGGCGGTGTCGACGCCGTAGGCGGCGCGGCCGACCGTGTAGTCCGCGGCGAGGTTGGTCGGGAAGCTGCCCTTCGACACCAGCCGCTGGCTGGTCGTGGCCAGGTCCCAGCCGAAGGCGTGGAGCTGGACCCCCGAGTACGCGCCCACCGACGAGACGATCATGTCCTGGTGCTGGTCCCCGTCCACGTCTCCGACCTGGACGTCCACCAGGCTCATCTGACCCAGCGCGGGGAAGTAGTCGGCCAGCGTCAGGTCGGGCAGGTCGTTGGTGGGCGCGGCGAGCGGGTCGGAGAAGACGGCGCCGAGCAGGACCAGGGCGGCCCGCCCCGTGGCGCCGAAGTCGACCGCGCGCGGCAGCAGGCGGTGGCGGCTCCAGACGTTCATCGGGTTGCCGGCGACGGTGAGCTTCGCCACCTCCTGCGTCAGCCCGTGGCCGTCGGCGCCGAAGTCGTAGACGAGGGCGTGGGCCCGCGAGTTGTTGACCGCGTCGCTGCCGGCGACCACGAGCTGCTGCAGGTGGTTGCCGCGGAGGTCGCCGAAGGCCACCTCCACGGGGCCGGCCAGCCCGGGGGAGGAGACCACGTCCGGCTTGGTGATGCCGATCCACGGGTGGCGGAAGAGGGCGTAGCCGTCCAGGAGCCCGACCGCGAGCTCGTCCCGGCCGTCCCCGTCCAGGTCGCCCGCGGCCACGCTGGCCACCGGCCCCGCGAACGGGTACTCGTCCTTGTCCGGGTCGAAGGAGACGGTCCAGCTGCCGTCGGCCGCCTGGGCGGCGGAGAGCAGGAAGACGCTGTCGTGGTTGGCCACCACCACGCGCTCCCGGCGCGGCGCCGCGGCGTCGCCCACCCCGTCCACGTCGGCGCGGGTGCAGCTCCAGCGCGGGAACCAGGGCGAGCCGAGCGCGGCGGAGTAGTCCCCGAGGTAGACCCCGTCGGACGGGTCGTAGGTCATGCCGGCGAGCGGCGCCTCGGCGCCGAAGGCGCCGCCCTTGAAGACCCGGTAGCGGACCGCCCCTCCGCCGGCCGCAGGGGCGGTGAGCAGCACCACCTCGTCGAGCCCGTCGCCGTCCACGTCGGCCGCGCAGCCGAGCCGCGCGCCTCTGAAGTCGAGCGGGGCCTCGGCGGTGCCGAGCGGGGTGGTGCGGCCGTAGCCGGTGGCCGCGTCGTCCCAGAGGGCGCTCGCGACCTGCCCGCCGGCCGGGAGGTCGATGAGGGCCCCCACCTCCAGGAGCTTGGTGCGCGGGCCGAAGACCGCCACCGGCTTGCGCAGCGGCTGCCAGGCGTGATCCGGGTCCGCGATGACGTGCTCGCGGCCGCTGGCGTCGGTGACGGTCGCCGGCGGCGGGTTGGCGAACTCGGTGACCTTGAGGCCGGAGAGGATCTCCGCGTGGCCCCTGGGCGGGGTGGAGGAGCTTGAGCCGCAGCCGGCGCTGGCGGCCAGGGCGGCGAGGCACAGCGACAGCTCGAGCGCGCGCTTCACGTGACCTCCCTACCGACCGCGGCCAGGCGGGGCGGGCGACCCCGTCCAGCCAAGGGCATGGACCTCGCGGTGCGGTGATGGACGAGTCCTGGGACTTACGGTGCGGTGCGTCGGAGCGTCAATGGCGCCTTTCGGGTGTGCCGACACGCGGACGCGCACGCTCGGTCGGCCGACGGTCAGCACCCCCAGTCCTGACAAACGGTTGGTGAACATCGCTTGAGCCGAGACAAGTCGGACAGCGCGCGCGGCATGAAGTCGCGCCCCTAGGGCGCAACCCGGAGAGGTTCCGCCGCAGGCGGGCGGTCGGAAAGCCCGCGCGGCCCGCGTGGCCCGCTCGGGCGTCATGTCCCAGTACACGGTCGGTGCGGATAGGACCCTGTCGCCCATGACCCCGGCGACGGTGGCGGCGGGCGCCTGCCCGTACGCCGTGGCCATCGATCCGTCCGGCCGCTCCGCCTACGTCGCCGACAACAGTGGCGACGCCGTCCTCCAGTTCACCATCGGCCCGGGCGGAGCGCTCACGCCGATGAGCGCGGGCTCCGTCGCCGCCGTCCGCGCCCCGGCGGCGTCGTCACCGCCTGGTGAGCGCCGGCCGCCTGCGGTGCGTCGTCGCGCCCCGCGCGGAGGGGCGAACCCCGCGATAGGATCGGTGCCCTCCAAACAGCCCTGGGAGCGCTCCATGCCTCGCCGCACCGCCGTGGCCGTCGTCGCCCTCGCCGCCGCCTCGCTCCTCACCGCCGCCGCCCCCAGGCCGGGGTCGAGCGCGGCCGCCCTCCCGGCCCCCTCCGGCGTGGCGCCGCCGGCCGACGAGGATGTCATCGTGGGCAGCTGCGAGGTCTCCAGGACCTCCTGCATCGACTACCAGGGGACCTTCGCCGGCGGCGACGCGGCGGCCCGCTGCAAGAAGGCCGGCGGTACCTGGCGCGCGGCGCCCTGCCCCGGCGCCGGCCGGGTCGGCACCTGCAGGGTGCGGGATCCCGGCACCGACGACCGGGTGCTGACCCGCTTCTACGCGCCGGTCGTCGAGCAGGCCGCCCGGGCTGAGTGCAAGAAGCAGCCGCGCGCGGTCTTCCAGGCGCGGTAGCGAGGGCCGGTCACCGCGCCCCGGGCCCGGCGGCGTCGGCACTTCGCGCGGGCGCCGGCGCGCGACGGCTCCTGGCGTAGAATCGGCCCCCATGCGCCAGGTCCGCGTCCAGGGCTGCCTCCCCACGCTCGTCGTGCTGCTCGTGATCGCGGCGCTCGGCGCCGTCGCCGTCACGGCCGGCCTCGCCGTGGTGCTGGTCACGGCGGGGGTCCTGGTGCTGGTGGCGGCCGGCCGGAGCGTCCGCCGCCTCCTCGGCGCGAGGCCGTCAGTGCGGGGAGGAGGTGGACCTGGCGCGGGCGTGGAGGCCGTCCCTCCCGGGTGGATGGATCGGGAGGGCGGACCGATCGTCGAGGCCGGGCCGCGCGACCGCGCCGGACCCGGCGGGCCCGGGCCGGAGGAGGAGGGCGGCGCCGGCGGAGGCGACGGGAGGGGCCTCCCGCCTCGCGACTAGCACTACTCGATCACATCCTTGACGGGCCGCGCGGTCGGGTGGCGATGTCGACGGGTTGTCGGCAGAGCGGGCACCAGCCGATGCGGCGGAGGAGAGCGATCTGCAGGTGCCGCCGCACCGTCGCCAGTGTCCAGCGCTTGCTGCGCCGGGGGGAAAGGCGCTCGGTTGAGCGCGAGGAAGGCGTGCGCGGCAGCGCATAGCGTGACGTGGTGGTGGAAGCCGCGCCAGCTGCGGCCCTCAAAGTGGTCGAGCCCGATCTCCTCCTTGAGTTCCTGGTAGTCGCGCTCGACGCGCCAGCGGAGTTTGGCGAGCCGCACGAGCTCCTTGTGCGGCGTGTCCTCGGGGAGATCCGAGAGCCAGAACTTGGTGGGCTCGGCCTCGTCGGCGGGCCACTCGTAGAGGAACCACTCCTCGGGCCCTGGGGCGCGGCCCTGCGTGTGCTTGTGAGCCGTCCTGACCCGGACCGCGCCGAAGCGAGACTGCTGCGTCCCCTTGGCGCCCTCGCGCCAGCGGACCGAGCGGCACGCCTTTTTGCCGAGGGCGGTCGCGAGCGCCAGGAGGGAAACCGGCGAGTGCTTGCCGTCGCGGTACCGGGTGCGCGCCGGGCCCGTGTGTCCCTTCGGACGGCGCCAGTCGGCGGGGTCCGCGGGCGCCGTGCCGGGCATCCAGACGACCGGGTCACCCCCCATGCCGACGATGTAGTGATAGCCCTTCGCGGCAAGGGCTTCGCGGAACTCGGTGATCTCGCCGTAGCCAGCGTCCACGAGCAGGAGCCGCTTGGCGATGCCCCAGCGGCTGGCGTCGTCGAGCAGGCGCAGCGCGATCTCCCACTTGCGAAGGAAGCCCACGTCCTCCGGGACTCCGGCGGCGCGGCACCGCTCGGGATCGCTGGTCCACTCCTCTGGGAGGTAGAGCTGCATCCCGATGCAGCAGCTGCCGGGCTCACCGGCCAGGTGAAGGCTCACCGCCACCTGGCAGTTGGCCGTGCGCCCCATGGTGCCGGAGTACTGCCGCGCGACGCCGACCGAGTGCCTCCCCTGCTTGGGGAAGCCCGTGCCGTCGAGGACGAGCGCCTCGATCTTCGGCAGCTCGCCCTGAACCTTGCGTGCGAGCCGAGCCCGAACCTCGTCGTCGGACCAGGTGCTGACGGAGACGCACTGCTGCAGCCGCTGCCGCATCGCCTCGATGCCGGACGGGTCGTCGACCAGCCGGGCGGCCATCGGCTCGATGCTCTTGCGAATCCCGTCGAGCAGCAGCCCCTCGAGATACCAGGCCATGGCGCGCCGCCGCTCCGGGCGCCCCATGCCATCGAAGAGAGATGCGGCGAACCTCTCCAGCGCGCGGTCGAGCTTCCTCACGTGGGCGATCATGCCCAGGGTAGATCACGATCGGCGATCCCCCGCAAGAGAAGTGACCGGGTAATACTAGGCGGCCGAGCACGATTCGGAAGCAGAGAGCAGGAGGCCGCTTCCTGGGGTGGGGCCCTGCCGCTCAAGGGGCCGGCAGCCAGCCCCTGGCCTCGAGGAAGGCGCGGTCCAGCACCTGGCGGACCGCCTCGGCGTCGCAGGGGTCGGCCTCCTCCTCGACCCACTTGGTCCAGCGCGGCTCACCCGTGATCCGATCCACCAGCGTGAGCTCGAGCACCAGGAGGTCGCCGTCGAAGAAGCCGCGCGACTCGAGGTCGGGGGGCGGCATGGGCGGCAGCAGCGCCGCGACGGCAGGCGCCTGCGCCTCGACCCCCGCCGCGCCTGCCCGTTCCGTGGCGCCCGGCTCAGGGGGCTCGCCCAAGAAGCCTCCGCCCTCGTCTGGCCACTCGAATGGGATGGGGTCGAGCTGCAGCCCCACGCCGACCTCCACCGACGGGCCCTGGTCCAGGACGACCGGCGGCGGCCTGCCCGGCGGCGGCGGACGCGGCGGGCGCACCAGGCCGGGCCGAGGCGGTGGGGGGCGGGCCGCCAGCGCCACCGGGAGGGCGGGCGACCTCGCCAGCGGGGGGCCACCGACCAGCCCGAAGCCGCGGGCGGGGGGCGGAGGTCGCGCCGCGCCGTCGCCGCCCTTCCCGGAGCCACCCTTCGTGAGCCACCAGACCAGGGCGACCACCACCACCACCGCGCCCACCACGAGCCCGACGGTGGCGGCCGTCTGGTCGCTCCGGTGAGAGGCGGTGCGGGCCACGCCTTGCTCGCGCACCACCAGGATCGTGCTGCCGTCGCCCACCTCGCGCCCGGCCAGGGCCGCCGCGAGCGCGGCGCGGGCCCGGGCGGTGGCGGCCGTCGCCTCCTCGGGCTCGACCGGGTTGGCGCTCTCGAGCCAGAGCGCGAGCTGCGGCTCGGCGCTGCCCTCGCGGATGGGCACTCCGCTCGACATGACGGCCACCGGGGAGCGGATCGTGGTGCAGCCGAAGGCGAGCGCGGTGAGGATCGCGACGGTGCCGAGGCGATGGGCCGGACGGTGCGGCGGATGGTGCGGGCTGGTCATGGCGGGTCCCAGGCTCCGCAGCCTCGCACGGCCGGGGCCTGGGTGGGATCCCGCCGCGGGGCCTGGTCAGGCGGCCAGGAGCTCCCTTGCCACGCGCCGCGCCGCGGCCCGGGCGTGCCCGACCTGGCCGTTCATGGCCTGGTAGCTCTTGCCGAGCCGGACCGCCGCCTCGCCGATCCCTTCGCCGCGCAGGTCGATGCGTCGGAGCGCCTCGACGTGGCCGGGGCAGAGGCGAGAGAGGACGCGCCCGAGGTCGCGCACCACCTCCACCTGGCGCAGCGGCGCCTCCGAGGACCCCTGGCCGGACCGCTCCTCGGCGAAGCGGGCGTCGAGCCGGCTGCGCGTGGAGCGGTCGCGCAGGTGGCTGAGCGCCAGGTTCTTCGCGATGGTGGCCACGTAGGCGGGCAGCGAGCCCTGGCGCGGATCGAAGCGGGCCTGGCCCGAGGAGAGGAAGGCGAGCAGCGCGTCCTGGGCGCGGTCCTCCACGTCGGGGTGGCCCGTCGGGAGGCGCAGCACCCTGGCCGCGGCCAGCCGCGCCTGGGCGAGGAGCTGGGCCCAGCGAGCCGCCTCGGCGTCGCGGGCCGGGCCGGGCCTGGTCGAGCGGGCCTTCACCCCAGCGGTGTCCTGTGGCGTCATCTCGGTGATCTCCCGGGGCGGCACGGCGCCGCCTCCCACCGGGTAAGCGCCGCCGGTGGGGCCGCCGGCTACCGGCCGCCGGGGCCGGAGCACCCATGCGCCCGGGATGACTGGAGAAAAATCGTCTGGAGGCCCGTGTTGACGGGGCGGGGCGGTCGCCGGACGCTACCGGGCGCCGGGGGCGGGGTGCTCGGGGCGGAAGCGGATCTCGCTCGCCTGCTCCGGGCGGCGGCCGATCTTGCCGGCGTACGCCTGCCGGATGCGGCCGAGGTCGACCTCCTGGTCGCCGGTGAGATCGAGCCAGGTGTGGATGGCGACGAGCCGCTCGCGGTAGTCCAGGAACGCCAGGCCGACCGGCACCCGGGCCGCCAGCGCCAGCCGGTAGAACCCCGACTTCAGGTGGTCGAGCCGGGTCCGCGTCCCCTCCGGCGCCAGGGCGAGGCACATCGTGGGGCGCCGCTCGAACTCGCGCAGCAGCGCCTCGACGAGCCCCCCGGCGCGGGCGCGGTCCACCGGGATGCCGCCCATCCGGCGGAGGAGGCCGCCGACCGGCCAGCGGAAGATGGTGTGCTTGCCGACCCAGGCGGCCGGCAGCCCCGCGGCGCGCCGCGCCAGGTAGCCGAGGAAGAAGTCCCAGTTGGACGTGTGCGGGTAGACGATGACCACCACCCGGGGAGCGTCCGGCCACGTCACGTCGACCTTCCAGCCGAGCCGCGCCAGCAGGAAGGCCGCGAGCCGTCGCCGCGCGGAGAGCGGCTCCCGCGGGAGGCGGGCGGGGGCGGCGTCGCGTTCGGGGCTCACGTCGAGGACCCTAACCGCGACCGCGCCGGCGCGCCAAGCGTCGCCGGCGCACCAGGCCCCTGCCTCCTTTCCAGGCGCTGGCGTAACCTCCGGCGGAAGCGTCATGCCCGCGAAGACCCAGACAGCGGCCGCCCCCGGCCCCGGCAGCACCCCCGGCCCCGGCCCCGGCGCCGGCCCCGGCGAGGCGGAGGGGCGGGTCCGCGTCGAGGCGCTCGTGGCGGAGGCCTACGACGACCTCCGGGCTCGGGTGCGGGCCATGAGCCACGGCGCGCCGCCGTCGCTGGCCGGGACGGCCGGGCTGCACACGGCGCTGGAGCGGATCCTGCGGCGCCGCACCCCCTTCCGCGACCGGCGCCACTTCACCGCCTACTGCCTCTTCCTCATCCGGCGGCTCTGGATCTCCCGGCGTCGCGCCACGGCGCGCCGGCGGGGGCGCGAGGCGGCGGCGCTGCTGCCGGTGCTCACGCTCATCGCCGGCGAGCCGGTCACCCCGGCGCGCGACGACGCCATGGCCATGCTCTCCCTGCTGGACCAGCTCCGCGAGGACCGCTCCATCGCGCGCCGGCGCAAGATCGCGCGGGCGGTGGAGTGGCACCTCATCGCCGGCTTCAGCCAGGCGGAGACGGCCGAGCTCCTCGGCGAGTCGAAGGGCATGGTGCAGCAGCGCATCGCCTTCTTCCTGGCCTGGGCGCGGCTGGCGGTGGCCCCGGACCTCGAGCTGGTGGAGCGCGCCGTGGCGGCGGCGGAGGTGGACCCGCGCCTCTCGCGGGGCGCCGTGCTGGCGGCGGTGGCGCGCCGCTTCTACCTCCAGGGGGAGCCGAAGCCGCGCATCGCCGAGGCGCTCGGCCTGCCGCGGGCGCGGGTGGAGCAGGACCTGCGCCTCTTCGCGGCGTGGGCGGCGTCGCGCCAGGCCAGGGGCGGCGCCGCCGAGGGCGCCGCTGGCGGAGCCACGGAGGACGGATCGTGAAGAGCCCCATCGGCGCGGACGTGGTGGTGGAGGTGGTCCTCAAGTACGACCGCTCGGAGTGGCCGCGCGTCACCTCCGAGCTCTGCGCCGGCGATCCGTCGCTGGAGGGGCTGGTGGGGCGGCTGCTGGCCCACTACGACCGGCCCGACGCGCCCCTGCCGGACGGGCCCTACCCGGTGGAGCTGGGCCCCTTCACGCTGGAGCGGGAGCTCGGCGCCGGCGCCCACGGCAAGGTCTACCTGGCGCGGCGGCCGCCGCTCGACGGCTACGTGGCCCTGAAGCTGCTGCGCCCGGGGCCGGGCATGAGCGAGTTCGTGGAGCAGGTGCGGCGCGAGGCGGGCCGGGCGCGGCGCATCCCCAGCGCCCACGTCGTGCCGGTCTTCGACGCCGGCCGCGTCGAGGGCGGCCCCTTCTTCGTGGAGATGGCGGTCTGCGCCGACCCCGACGAGGCGGCGCCCGGCTCCATCCGCATCGGCCGGTCGCTGCGCGAGGCGCGCGAGGGGCTGGGCTGGGCCGAGGCGGCGGGGCTCGTCGAGGACCTGTCGCGCGCCGTCCACGCCGCGCACCGCACCGGCGTGGTGCACGGCGACGTGAAGCCGGAGAACGTGCTGCTCACGCCGGAGAGCCGGCGCGTCATGCTGGCCGACTTCGGCATCGCCACCTCGCTGGCCACCCAGGCCGCGCCCGGCTCGACGCCCATCGGCACGGTGGCCTACATGGCTCCCGAGCAGTGGCGCGACCGGCTCCCGCCCTCCGAGTCCTCGGACGTCTACACGCTGGGCGGGACGCTCTACTTCCTGCTCTCGGGCACGGCGCCGCACGCCGGCCGCGACGAGGGATCCGACCCGGCGCCGCCCCCGCTGCCACCCGGCGTGCCGCCCCGCCTGCGCGAGGTGGTGGCGCGGGCCCTCTCGCCGCGGCCGGAGGATCGCCCGCCCTCGGCCGGCGCCTTCGCCGAGGAGCTGCGCCGCTTCCGGGCGCTCGAGCCGACCTGGCACGATCGGAGCTCGGCGGCCCGCCGGCTGATCCTCTTCGGCCGCCGTCACCTGCGCGAGCTGGGCGCGGTGGCGGCGGTGCTGGCGCTGGTGCTGCCGGTGGCGCTGCTCGCCTACCACCTCTTCACCAGCCGGGTGGTCGAGCTGGCGGCGCGGGAGGCGGCGCTGAAGACGCAGATCGGCGGCCTGGAGGTGGAGCACCACCGGCTGCAGCGGGAGACCGACCGGATGGAGGGGGAGGTGCGGGCCAAGCAGCAGGAGCTCTCCCGCACCGAGGCGCGCCTCAAGCAGCTGCCCAGGCTGGAGCAGGCGCTGGGCGCCTCGCGCGAGGAGGCGAGCGGGGCCAAGGAGGCGGCGCAGGCCAAGGACGCGGAGGCGCGGGCCGCGGTGGAGCGGGCCGCGGCGCTGGAGGCGCAGCTCGCCGGGGCCAAGGACGCGCTCGCCGAGGCGCGGACGCGCGAGGCGGCGGCGCTCAAGGAGGCCGGCAGGAGCGGCAGCGAGCGGGACGAGGCGCGCCGCCAGCTCGA
>JAJYAW010000461.1 GCA_021779335.1 Myxococcales bacterium
TGCTGGTGCGCGGGGCCCGCGCCGCCGGGCTCTCTCCCGCCTACCTGGAGCGGCTGGACCGGCTCGGCGGCCACGCCGGCTGAGGTGCCGGGGGGCGCCGGCGGCGCGCTAGGGTCGGACCAGGTCCGCCGCCGGGCGGCGCCGGTGCAGCAGCCGCTCCGACAGCGCGGCCAGGCCGAGCCCGGCGCAGACCACGAGCGGCGTCCGGACGAGGAGCGTGTACTGGGGCCACTTGGTCGGCCAGGCGAGCAGGAAGGCGAGCCCGACCGCCGCCCAGGCCGCGAAGATCGGCCGGCGGGCGGCGGCGGCCGGCGCGCCGAGCAGCGCCGCCACCAGGATGAGCCGGTCCAGGAAGGCGACCGGGAAGACGCCGGGGTGCCACGTGGCCGGCGCGGCGCGGGTGAGCCAGGAGAGCGGCTGCCACCAGGGCAGCCCGACCGCCCTCACGTGGTCGCCCACGGCGTAGCCGAAGTGGTAGGCCACCGAGCCCCAGATCCGGTCGACGGGGTGGATCCACAGGTACGGGTCGGCCGCCACGAAGACGGCCAGCCCCACGGCGGCGAAGGCCAGGCGCAGGCCGGGCCGGCGGCGCGTCCGGTGGAGCAGGAAGGGGAGCATCGTCAGCCCCACCACCAGGCCGAAGGGGTACTTGGAGGCGGTGGCCAGCGCCAGCGCCGCGGCGGAGAGGAGGAGCGGCCCCGGCGCGGGCGCCGACGCCTCGGGGAGGAGCCCCTGCGGCGCGCGGCGGCGCAGCGCCCGCTCGAAGAGGAGGATGGCCAGGAGCGCGAAGAGCCCGGCCACGCCCTCCAGGTAGGCCTCCGCGGTGAACTTGGCGTGGTAGGTGTCCAGCGCCAGCCAGAGCCCGCCCGGCGGCGACACCAGCGCCGTCAGCCCGACCTGGAGCACGCCGGCGGCCGCCGAGACGGTGCGGGTGGTCCGGTAGGAGCGGCGCGCCTGCTCCGGCAGCGGCTTGCCGATCTCGATGGCCTTCCAGTCGGGCTCGGGCGCGCCGGTGGCCTCGAGCGCCGCGCCGTAGAGCAGCTTCACGAGCGGCGGGTGCTCCGAGTTCTCGGTGACCTCGGGGAGCTCGCCCCAGCGCCCGGGCACCATCCGCTCGGCGTAGCGGTGGCCGAGCCGGATGTAGTCGTACTCGTCGTAATCGGGCGGCAGCGTCCGGAGCGCCGACCAGCGGACCGCCGCGGCCACGGCCATCACCGCCAGCACGGCCAGGAGCCTCAGGCTCGGGCGCGCCGGACGCGACCTCACGGGCGCGGCCCGTCCCCGGCCACGCCCCCGCGGGGCCGCCTGCCGCACCCGCGCGGGAGCGGCCGGGCGAGGGCCGCGCTGGCCGGCGTCTCGGGCATTGCCGAAGCGTTAGCGCCTTTTGCGGCGCGGGGCCAGCTTCCGGACGGCCCGGCGGGCCTGTGGCGGGCCGGGCCGGGGCCGGTTACGCTCCCGCCATGTCGAGCGCCGTGACCGAGGGCATCCGCGTCGAGGTGGCGAGCGCCTACCGCAAGGACCGCTCGGACCCGCCGCAGCAGCGCTGGCTCTTCGCCTACACCGTCACCATCGCCAACGACGGGACGGAGGCGGCCCAGCTCCTGACGCGCCACTGGATCATCCTGGACGGCGCCGGCCACCGCGAGGACGTGCGCGGCGACGGCGTGGTGGGCCACCAGCCGCGGCTCGAGCCCGGGCAGTCGTTCGAGTACACCAGCTACTGCGTGCTGCGCACCAGCCACGGCTCGATGCGCGGCAGCTACCAGCTGGAGCGGGACGACGGCCGGCGCTTCGACGCCGCCATCGCGCAGTTCCCGCTGGTGGTGCCGGGCGCGCTCAACTGACGGCGGCGCGCCGCGGGGCGGCCGCGGGCGGCCCCGGTCACCAGTACTTCTCGACGTGGATCTGCCCCGGGCGCGCCCGCTCGTGGACCTGGAAGCCCTCCTCGGCCAGCAGCGCCTGCATCCCCTCGATCATGGCCGGGCTGCCGCACAGGAAGACGTGGGTGTCCGCGGGGGTGGGCCGCGCGCCCCAGGCCACCTCGAGCGCCCCCTCGCGCCAGAGCGACTGGACGTGGCCGACGGCGCCGCCCCAGGCGGTGGGCTCCTCCGCCGGGCGGCTCACGATGGGCAGGAAGGTGAACTCCGGGACGAGCCGCTGCATGGTGCGCAGCTCGGACTGGTAGCCGATGTCCCAGGAGTGGCGCGCCCCCACCAGCACGGCGACGCGCCGCCCGCCGCCGACGGCGAGGCGCGTCCGCAGCATGCTCATGTACGGCGCCAGGCCGGTGCCGGTGGCCACCAGCACCAGGTTCTGGCCGGCCGGCACCTCGGCGAGCGTGAAGAGGCCGGTGATCTTGGGCCCGAGCCAGAGGCGGGAGCCCGGCTGGAGGGCGAAGAGGCGCGGGGTGAGCTCGCCGGAGCGGACCAGCGTGACGAAGAGCTCGAGGTGGTGGCCGGGGAGCGACGGCGAGGCGATGGAGTAGGCGCGCCGGATGAGCCGCTCCGGTCCATCGCGCGGCGGCTCGGGATCCGAGAGGGGGGTGCGCGGCGCGCTGGCCGGCAGCCCGACCACGGCGAACTGGCCGGGCTCGAAGGGCGGCAGCGCCCCGGCGTCGGGGGCCACGTGGAGCATCATGAGGCCCGGCGCCACGTCGATGCGCTGGCTGACGACCGCGTTCAGGGAGAAGGCCATGGCGGGAACCTACACACCTCCGGCCCCCGGCGGCGGCGTCCCTTTCGAGGGCCGCCCGGCGCGCCCCGCCGGCGGGGGGGGGGGCCGCTCAGCGACGCGACAGCTCGTCGAGCAGCTCCGCCTCGGTGACGAGCCCCTTCTTCAGCAGGAGCCGGAGCAGCGCCGCCGCCACCCGGGTCGGCGGGATGGGCGAGGCCGCGTCGTCCACGCCCCGGGCCAGGCGATCGAGCGCGTCGAGGATGGCGACGTCGCGCGGCGAGAGCTCGCGGATGGGCACCGGCCCCTCGACCGGCTCCTCCTCGGGCGCGAGCAGGTCGGCGGAGATGGGCTCGCCGAGGTCCACCGGCGCCGGCGTCAGCTCCGGGTACGGCTCCTCCGGGGCGAAGCCGCCGCGGGGGATGGCGCCGAGCAGCGCGTCGCGCGCGGCCTGGGCCGCGTCGGGGGCGGGCCGCGCGCCGGG
>JAJYAW010000462.1 GCA_021779335.1 Myxococcales bacterium
GCTGGCGCGCGTCGACGCCGCCTTCGCGGCGCGCGACCAGCCGGGGGAGCTCGACGCCGCCCGCCAGGCGCTCGACGCGGCGGCGCGGCTCGCCCCGGGCGCCTTCGAGGTGCTCTGGCGAGAGGCGCGCCAGGACGTCTGGCTCGCGGAGGACCCCGCCCTCACCGACGAGCAGAAGAGCGTGCTCGGGAAGCGCGCCTGGGACCTCGGGGAGCGGGCCCTCGCGGCCGACCCGGCGCGGGTGGAGGGCTGGTTCTACGCCATGAGCGGCATGGGCAACTACTCGCTCGGCATCGGCATCTTCGCGGCGCTGCGCCAGGGCATCGAGGGCAAGTTCAAGGACCGGCTCTCCCACGCCGAGCAGATCGATCCGGGCTTCCTGGCCGGCGGCGTCCAGGTGGCCTGGGGGCGCTTCTGGTTCAAGCTCCCCTGGCCCAAGCACGACGCGAGGAAGAGCGGCCAGGCGCTGCGGCTGGCGCTGGCGCGCAACCCGGACAACGTGCGCGCCCGCGTCTACCTCGGCGACCTCCTGCTGGACGAGGGCGACGCGGCGGCGGCGCGGGGGGAGTACCAGGCGGCGCTGCGGAAGCCGCCCGGGCAGTACGACGCCCCGGAGGAGCGCCGCTGGCAGGGCGTGGCCCGGGCGTCGCTGGCGCGGCTCGACGCGAAGCGGTGAGCCCGGGTGGGCGCGGCCAGGCCGCGGCCCGGGGCGGCAGGCCAACGGAGCGGCACATCGGCAGGGAGGGGCCATCATGGAGAAGAACCTCGTCACGCTGTTCGAGGCCCAGGCCAGGGCGCGCGGCGGCCTGACCGCCGTGCGGCACAAGCGCGAGGGCGCCTGGCGCGACGTCTCCTGGGCGGAGCTGGCGCGGCGCGCCCGCGACGTGGCCGACGGCCTGGCGGCCCTGGGGCTGCAGCGCGGCGACCGGGTGGCCGTCATCGGCGACACCAACCTGGAGTGGATCCTGGCCGACCTCGGCATCCTGGGGGCCGGCGGCATCACCGTCACCATCTACCAGTCCAACCAGCCGGCCGAGTGCCAGTACATCCTGGAGGACTCCGGCGCGCGCTACGTCTTCTGCGACACCGACGTCCAGGTGCAGAAGATCCGCCAGGTGCGCGGCCAGCTGCCCCGGCTGGAGGGGGTGGTGCGGGCCTTCGGCGCGGCGGCCGATCCCTTCGAGCGGACGCTGGCCGAGGTGGAGCAGGCCGGCGCGGCCTGGCGCCAGGCCCACCCGCAGGCCCACGCCGACCGGCTGGCGGGCCTCGGCGCCGCGGATCCGGCCAGCTTCATCTACACCTCGGGCACCACCGGCAGCCCCAAGGGCGTGGTGCTCACCCACGGCAACTGGACCTACGAGGCCTGGGCGGTGGCGGAGCTGCAGGTCATCCGGCCCGACGACTCCATCCTCATGTTCCTGCCCATGGCCCACTCCTTCGCCAAGGTCATCGAGGCGGTCTGGTTCGGCACCGGCGCCACGGCCGCCTTCGTGGAGTCCCTCGACAAGATCATCGAGAACGCCGGGGAGGTGCGCCCCACCATCATGCCGGCGGTGCCGCGCATCTTCGAGAAGGCCTTCGACGCGGTGCTCGCCAAGGGGCTGGCGGCGCCCGGGCTCAAGGGGCGGCTCTTCAAGACTGCCATGGACGGCTTCGAGGCCTGGGTCCAGGCCAAGGAGCTCGGCAAGGAGCGCGTCACGCTCGGCTTCCTGGTGGGGCGCAAGCTGGTCTTCCCCAAGCTGGCCGCGGCGCTCTCGGAGAAGTTCGGCGGGCGCATGCGCCTCTTCGTCTCCGGCGGCGCGCCGCTCTCTCCCAAGATCGGCTGGTTCTTCAGCCAGGTGGGGCTGACCATCCTGGAGGGCTACGGCCTCACCGAGACCAGCGCCGGCACCTTCATCAACCGGCCCGGCGACAACCGCATCGGCACGGTGGGGCCGCCGGTGCCCGGCACCGAGGTGCGCATCGCCGAGGACGGCGAGGTGCTCGTGAAGGGGGGCGGGGTCATGAAGGAGTACTACAACGCCCCCGCCGCCACGGCCGAGGTGCTCAAGGACGGCTGGCTCGCCACCGGCGACATCGGGGTGGTCGACGCGGCCGGCTGCCTCAAGATCACCGACCGCAAGAAGGACATCATCGTCACGGCCGGCGGCAAGAACGTGGCCCCGCAGAACCTGGAGAACGAGCTCAAGACCGACCCGCTCATCTCGCAGGTGATGATCCACGGCGACAAGCGCAAGTTCCTCTCGGCGCTGGTCACCCTCAACGAGGAGGCGGTGCGGGCCTGGGGCGCCGAGCACGGCGTGGCGGCCGGCGCCCGCCTCGCCGAGGACCCCAAGGTGGTGGCGCGCATCCAGAGGGCCATCGACGAGCTCAACGCCCGGCAGGCCAGCTACTCCACCATCAAGCGGTTCGCCATCCTGCCGCGCGACTTCACCCAGGAGTCCGGGGAGCTCACCCCGACGCTCAAGGTGAAGCGCAAGGTGGTCAGCAGGAACTACCAGGCGCTGCTCGACGGCTTCTACGACGAGGGGACGGGCGGCGCCCGCTCGCCTTGACAGGCCGGGGCGGCTGCCCCTACCTTTCCAGGCCGATTCTGGAATCAGGCGGGCGCCGCGGGAGGTGGCCATGGGTGAGCCGGTGCAGAGCGTCAAGGACGTCTTCGAGCGGCACATGCCGGGGCGGCTCCAGGCCAAGCCGGACGTGGTGGCCAAGATCAACGCCGTCTACCAGTTCAACATCTCCGGGCCCGGCGGCGGCGCCTGGTCGGTGGACTGCACCGTCCCGGGCGGCACGGTCTCGAGCGGCACCTCCGCCGCGGCGCGCTGCACCGTGGCCATGACTGACACCGACTTCGTCAACCTGGTGAACGGCAAGCTCAACCCGCAGATGGCCTTCATGTCCGGCAAGCTCAAGATCCAGGGGGACATGGGGCTGGCCATGAAGCTCCAGCAGATCCTGTAGCGCCGCGCGGCGCCCGGGCCGGCGCGGTCGATGGGCTTGACGCGGCGCGGCTCGGCCGACAGATTGGGGGGGTCCGAATGCGCGCCGCCCTCGCCGCCGCCCTGGCCCTCGCCCTCGCGCTCGCCGCCGTGGCCCCGCACGTCCACCTGGGCGAGCGTGGCAGCCACGAGTGCGCCGCCTGCCTGGTGCGCG
>JAJYAW010000463.1 GCA_021779335.1 Myxococcales bacterium
TGGCGCTGGGGCGGCGGGTCGAGCGGGCCCGGGCCGACGCCAGGGCGCGCCGGCTCTTCCGGCCCGCCACGCCCGCCGCGGTGACCCGGGCCCTCACCGGGGCCCGGCTCGAAGCGGTGGCCCGCCACGGCAAGCAGCTCCTCCTCACCCTCGCGACGCCGCGAGGCGTCCTCGGCCTCGTCTCCCACCTCGGCATGACCGGCAAGTGGACCGGCGGCCCGGCCGCGCCGCCCACCGGCCACGCCCGCCTCTCGCTCTGGCTCGACGACGGCACGGCGCTCCACTACGACGACCCGCGCATGTTCGGGCGGGTCCGGCTGGTGCCGGGCGCCCGCTTCGAGGCGCTGGCGGAGGTGGCCGCGCTCGGCCCGGATCCCCTCCGCCACGGCATCGACGCGGGCGCCCTGGCCGCCGGCCTCGCCCGCACCCGCCGGCCGGTCAAGGTGGCGCTGCTCGACCAGGCGCTGCTGGCCGGGGTGGGCAACATCCACGCCGCCGAGGCCTGCTGGCGCGCCCGGCTCGACCCGCGGCGCCGCGCCGACCGGCTCTCCGCCGCCGAGGTGGCGGCGCTGGCCCGCGGGCTGCGCGCCACCCTCCGCTACGCGCTCTCCAAGCTCGACGGCCCGGACATCGAGTACCTCGAGGAGGGGGGCGACAACCCCTTCCACGTCTACGGCCGCGAGGGGGCGCGCTGCCGCCACCCGGGCTGCGGCGGCGCCGTCCGGCGCATCGTGCAGGCGCAGCGGTCGACCTACTACTGCCCGGGCTGCCAGCGGTGAGCGCCCGCGCCGGTGCTACCATCCCGGGCCGCGTGGATCCCGCCCGACTCAGCCTCGCCGAGCTCCGGCGCCGCTATATCACCAATGGTGAACCTCTGCCGGCAGCCCTGGAGGCGGCCCTGGCCGCGGACCCGCGCGCAGGCGCCCGCGCCGTGCTCTCCGTGGTGGAGCGCAGGCGGGCCGCCAACCGGGCCGAGGGGCAGCGGCTGCGCCGCCTGCTGGCCTTCGAGGTGCCGCTCTGGGATCGGGGGATCGAGCGGATCGCCGGCGTGGACGAGGCCGGGGTGGGGCCGCTGGCCGGGCCGCTGGTGGCGGCCGCGGTCATCCTGCCGCACGACCTGCGGCCGCGCGGACTCGACGACTCGAAGAGGCTCGATGCGCCCTCGCGCGACCGGCTGGCCGCGGAGATCAAGGCGGGCGCGCTCGCCTGGGCGGTGGGGGTGGCCTCGCCGGAGGAGGTGGACCGGCTCAACCCCTACCAGGCCGGCCTGCTCGCCATGCGCCGGGCCGTGCGGGGGCTGGCGCCGGCGCCGCAGCACCTGCTGGTGGACGCGCGCCGCATCCCGGAGGTGGCGGTCCCGCAGCGGGGGATCGTGAAGGGGGACGCGAGGAGCCTCTCCATCGCCGCCGCCAGCGTCATCGCCAAGACCACCCGCGACGCCGTGATGCTGGAGGAGGACGCGCGCTGGCCAGGCTACGGCTTCGCCCGCCACAAGGGGTACGGCGCGCCCGAGCACCTCGAGGCCCTGCGCCGGCTGGGGGCCTGCCCCATCCACCGGCGCAGCTACGCGCCGGTCGCCGAGGTGCTCGGCCTGGCCCCGGCGCAGCGGGAGCTGTTCGAGCGGGAGGCGGTCGTGGAGGTGGTCGCGTCATTGACGGATCCCCACCGGACAGGTAGACCACCACCCAAGGACGAGCCCGACGGCGTCGGTGCGTCCCGGAAGCCTCGCGGATCCCCCGCGGCCCGGGCGCCCCCCGATCCGGCGACCGAATGACAGAGAGACCCCACCGCAACCCCTCCCGCCGCGCCCGCCACACCGAAGACCAGGATCACGCGCCTCGCGGCCGTCCGCCGCCGGGCCTGCTGCTCGATCCGCCCCCCGCGCCCGACCTCGACCACCCGCCGGAGATCCCGGTGGAGCGGCTCGACCAGGACGCGCTCCGGGTCATCTACCGGCTCCGCGCCATGGGCCACCAGGCCTACTTCGTGGGCGGCTGCGTCCGCGACCTGCTGCTCGACGCCAAGCCGAAGGACTTCGACCTCGCCACCGACGCCCACCCGGGCGAGGTGCGGGCCATCTTCCGCAACTGCAGGCTCATCGGCCGGCGCTTCCGGCTGGCCCACGTCTACTTCCGCGACGGCAAGATCATCGAGGTGGCGACCTTCCGGAAGAACCCGACCGACGTGGCCGAGGACACCGGCGAGGCCGACGGCGACCTGCTCATCACCCGCGACAACGTCTTCGGCACCGCCGAGGAGGACGCGGTGCGGCGCGACTTCACCGTGAACGGGCTCTTCTACGACCCGGCCACCGGCGAGGTCATCGACTACGTGGGCGGGCGGGCCGATCTCGAGGCGCACCGCATGGCCACCATCGGCGACCCGGAGGTCCGCATGCGCGAGGACCCGGTGCGCGCCCTGCGCGCCGTCCGCTTCGCGGCCCGGCTCGGCTTCGCCATCGCCCCCGACACCTTCGAGGCCATGCGCCGCCACGCCGGCGAGCTCAGCCGCTGCGCCCCGGCGCGGGTGCTCGAGGAGATCTTCAAGCTGCTCCGCTGCGGCGGCTCGGCCCGCGCCTTCGCCCTGCTCAAGGCCTGCGGCGCGCTGCCGGTCATCCTGCCGGCGCTGGGCGCCGCCCACGAGCGGTGGGACGAGGGGCAGCGGAAGAGCTTCATCGCCCACCTGGGCGCGCTGGACCGGCTGGTCCGCTCCGGCGCGGCCCCCTCCGAGGTGGTGCTGCTCGGCGCGCTCCTCATGCACCTCAGGACCCCGGACGGGCGCGACGCCCCCGCCGCCGAGGCGCTCCTGGAGCAGCTCGTCCAGACCTCCCGGCTGCCGCGCAAGGTGGCCGAGGGGATCCGGCTGGCGCTCTCGGCGCAGCGCACCTTCCGCGAGCCGCCGCGCCTGGGCGGGGCCGGCGGGCGGCGGCGCCGCCGCGGCCGGGGTCCGGCCGGGCAGCCCTGGTTCACCGACGCGCTCCAGCTCCTCCAGCTCTCGGTGGAGGCCTCCGGCGAGGGGCTGGAGTACCTGAACCGCTGGCGCGCCGAGGCCGAGCGGGCCCCCCGCGGTCACCACGACGACGAGGGGGCCGACGGCGACCTCGAGCAGGAACGCCCCACGCTGCGCGCCGACGCGGCCAGATCGGA
>JAJYAW010000035.1 GCA_021779335.1 Myxococcales bacterium
GACGCGCCGGCGGCCGGCGTCGCGGCGAGCGCGGTGAGCGCGGCGAGGAGCAGGGCGCTCGCGAGGCGGGCGGTCGGGTGGGGCATCGGCCGCCGCAGGTTAGACGAAGGGGAGCCTCCTCGCGAGGAGGCTCCCCCGGGTGCTGCGGCGCCCCGCGTCCGCCGGGGCGCGCTCGCGCCGGACCCGCTAGCCGATGTTGCAGCCCAGCGTGGCGTCGGCCTTCAGCGTCTCGAGGAGCTTGTCGGCGATCTCGTCGCTGGTGGCCTGGTCGGAGGTGATGATGGTGCCGTAGCTGGACTGGAGCTTGGCGCCCACCGCGCTCGAGTCCCGGCAGCCGGTCAGCCAGGTGAGCGCGCCGATGGTCTCGCCCTGGCCGCGGCTCATGTCCTTCGCCAGCGCCTCGCGGTTGGCGTTGACGAAGTTCCGGGTGCCCTGCGCCACCAGGCTCGGTCCGCAGTTCGAGGTGCCGGTGGTGATGCCGAAGGTCTGGCTGGCGAAGGTGCCGTTGGTGGTGGCCGCGAAGATCTGGATGGCGCCCTGCTGGTTCCCGAAGATCATGGAGCCGAGGCCGCAGCCGGCCGTGCCGTAGGCGCCGCTGCCCTTGAGGCCGGTGTCGGCGGCCGCGGCGGTGCCGGCGATGAGGAGGGATGCCACCACTGCGAGCGTACGAGTCATTCGGAATCTCCCTTGGTTTGAGGAACTGCGCGGCTGCGACCCCGGGACACCGCCCCCCGAAGGCTGGAGCCATGACCCATACCGCGAGGCGGGATGGGTGACGATTGCTCTGGTGGGGCGCCCGCCGGCCGCGCCGATCGGGTCGCCGCCGCCGCGCGCGGGCTGGTAAGCTAGCGGGAACAGCATCGATCTCCCGCCGAAGCGGTATTGCGACGCAGCGCGACATCGACCATATTTCCGCGACCGATTCTGAAATCAACCGAGGAGTCTCCATGGCGCTCAAGATCCTGGTCACCGCGAAGCGGGTCGAGGACCCCGAGTCGAAGATCCGAGTCAAGCCGGACGGTTCCGGCATCGTCACCGACGGCGTCAACTACAAGCTGAACCCGTTCGACGAGATCGCCATCGAGGAGGCGCTGCGGCTCAAGGAGGCCCACGGCGGCGAGGTGGTGGTGGTCTCCATCGGCGGCGACAAGTCCCAGACCGAGATCCGGGCCGCGCTGGCCATGGGCGCCGACCGCGGCATCCTGCTGCGCCACGAGGGGCCGCTCGACCCGGTGGTGGTGTCGGCCCTGCTCGCCAAGCTCGTCGAGCAGGAGAAGCCGGACCTGGTCCTCCTCGGCAAGCAGTCGATCGACGACGACCAGAACCAGGCCGGCCAGTACCTGGCGGCGCGGCTGGGGCAGGCCCAGGGCACCTTCGCCTCCAAGCACGAGAGCCTGGAGAGCGAGGCGGAGCAGAAGCGGCAGCCCGGCCTGAAGCTGGCGGCCGACGGCCAGCGGCTCACGGTGGTGCGCGAGGTGGACGGCGGGGTCGAGACGCTGGACCTCGCGCTGCCGGCGGTGGTGACGGTGGACCTGCGGCTCAACAAGCCGCGCTTCGCCTCGCTGCCGGGCATCATGAAGGCCAAGAAGAAGGAGCTGAAGGACGTGCCGGCCGCCTCGCTGGGCGTGGATCTCACGCCCAGGGTGCTGGTGCGGAGGCTCGCCGAGCCGCCCAAGCGGCAGGGGGGCCTGAAGGTGGCCGACGTCGAGGAGCTCTACAAGAAGCTGCACGAGGGGGCGAAGGTCCTCTAGGACCATCGAGGGAACCGACCATGACCAACGTCCTCATCGTCGCCGAGCAGTCCAACGGCAGCCTGAAGAAGTCCTCCCTCAACGCGGTGGGCGCCGGCCAGCTGCTCGCCGCCCGCACCGGCGGGCAGCTCCACGTGGCGCTCCTCGGCCAGGGGGTGGGCGGCGCGCCCGCCCAGCTGGCCGCGCTGGGCGTCACCGTCCACGTCGCCGAGCACGCGGCCCTGGCCCACGGCCTGGCCGAGGCGGCCGCCCCGGTGGTGGCCGCGCTGGCCAGGGCGGTGGGCGCCGGCTACGTCGGCGGCGCCGCCACCTCCGGCGGCAAGGACCTGCTGCCGCGCGCCGCCGCGCTCCTCGAGGCCGCCATGGCCACCGAGGTGCTGGCCTTCGCGGGCGACGGGGCCCAGGTCCTCTTCCGCCGGCCCATGTGGGCGGGCAACGTGGTGGCCGACGTGGAGCTGGCCACGGCCGTCAAGGTATTCACCATCCGTCCCACCGAGTTCGCCCCGGCCGCGCCGGCGGCGGCCCCGGGCGAGGTGAAGGCGGTGGCGGCGAGCGTGGACGCCGCGGGGCTGAAGACCCGCTTCGTCTCCTTCGAGGAGGTCAAGTCGACCCGCCCCGAGCTCACCGAGGCGCGGGTGGTGGTGTCCGGCGGCCGCGGCACCAAGGGCGACTTCAAGCCCATCGAGGCGCTGGCCGACGTGCTGGGCGCCGCCGTGGGCGCCAGCCGCGCCGCGGTGGACGCCGGCTGGGTGCCCAACGACTGGCAGGTGGGGCAGACCGGCAAGGTGGTGGCGCCGGAGCTCTACGTGGCGGCCGGCATCTCGGGCGCCATCCAGCACCTGGCCGGCATGAAGGGGTCCAAGGTCATCGTGGCGGTCAACAAGGACCCCGAGGCGCCGGTCTTCGCCGTGGCCGACTACGGCCTGGTGGGCGACCTGTTCAAGGTGCTCCCCGAGCTCACCGAGAAGGTGAAGGCCGGCAAGTGACCGAGGCGGACCTCGCCGCGCTGGGGGTCCACCGCATCGCCGTCCCCATCCCCTTCGTGGCCGCGGGCGGGCCGGTCAACCTCTACGTCATCGAGGCGGCGGACGGGTCGCTCACCCTCTTCGACGCCGGGTTCGGCTCGGAGGAGGCGCGGGCCGCCCTGCTGGCCGGCTTCGCCCGGCTGGGGCGGCGCCTCGCCGAGGTCACGCGCATCGTCGTCTCGCACGGCCACGTCGACCACTTCGGCGCGGCCCGCTTCGTCCAGGAGCAGGGCGGCGCCGAGGTGCTGGCCCACCCGGCCGACCTGCCCAAGATCGACGCGGCCGGGCCGCGCTTCGCGGACCACGCGCCGGCCTTCGACGCCCACTTCGCGCGGCTCGGCGTGCCGGAGGCGGTGCGCCAGGCCCTGCTCCGCAACGGCGAGCGGAGCTACGGCTCGGCGAGCCGCCTCGACGGGGTCCGGCCGCTCGCCGACGGGGACGTGGTGGAGGGGCGCCACGTCCGCTTCACGGTGCGTCACTGGCCCGGCCACACGCCGGGGCTGGTGGCGCTCCACGAGCCCCGGCTCGGCCTGCTGCTCCCGGCCGACCACCTGCTGGAGCGGATCTCGCCCAACCCGCTCATCGAGCTCGGGCCGGACGGCCAGGACGGCTTCTTCCGGCCGCTCCTCGCCTACCAGGCCTCGCTGGCGCAGACCCGCGCGCTCGACCTCGAGCTGGTCCTGCCGGGCCACGGCCCGCCCTTCCGCGGCCACCGCGCCGTCATCGACGGGCTGACCGCCTTCTACCTGAAGCGGCAGGCGCGGCTGGCGGCGGCGCTGCGGGCCGGCCCGCGCACCGGCTGGCAGCTCTGCCAGGAGCTCTTCCCCGCGGCGGGCCCGGCCGACGCCTTCCTCACCATGAGCGAGACGGTGGCCAACCTGGAGGCCCTGGAGGCGCGCGGCGAGGTGGCGCGGGAGGCGCGCGGCGCCGGCTGGGCCTACCGGGGCCGGTGAGGGCGGTTGCCGGCGGGGAAGCGAGGCCAGCGCCGCCGCCGCCCAGGGGGCGCGGCCGTCCGCCGCTCGACAAGCCCGGGGTCGCCGGGTGATGTAAGGGCCCATGCTCGAGCTCGCCGCCCGCCCGGAGACCTGGATCTCCCTCGCCACCCTCTCGGCCATGGAGGTCGTCCTCGGGCTCGACAACATCGTCTTCCTCACCATCCTGGCGGGCCGCCTGCCGCGGGACCGGCAGCCCAGGGCGCGCCGGCTCGGCCTGGCCTTCGCCCTCCTGACCCGGCTCGGCCTCCTGTTCGCCATCTCCTGGGTCATGGGGCTCACCCGGCCGCTCTTCGCGGTGCTCGGCCACGAGCTCTCCGGCCGAGACCTCATCCTGCTCGGCGGCGGCCTCTTCCTCATCGCCAAGGCCACCTTCGAGGTGCACGACAAGCTGGAGGTGGAGCACGCGCCCGCGGCCCCGGCCCCGGCCGCGGCCAGCCGCCGGGGGGCGGCGTCCTTCTGGGCGGTCATCGCGCAGATCGCGGTGCTCGACCTCGTCTTCTCGCTCGACTCGGTCATCACGGCGGTGGGCATGGCGCAGGAGCTGTCCATCATGGTGGGGGCCATGATCCTGGCGGTGGGCGTCATGATGATCTTCGCCGGGCCGGTGGGTGACTTCGTGGAGCGCCACCCCACCGTGAAGATGCTGGCCCTCTCCTTCCTCATCCTCATCGGCGTGATGCTGGTGGCCGAGGGGTTCGGCAAGCACATCGAGAAGGGCTACATCTACTTCGCCATGGCCTTCTCGCTGGCGGTGGAGCTCCTCAACCTGCGGGTGCGCAAGGCCAGGGCCGCGCCGGTCCACCTGCACGGACCGTCCGAGGCGCAGGGGCCGCCCGCCGCCACGTAGCCCGCCCCGGCCGCGATCGGGTATCGTGCCTCCTTTCCCCGTGGAGGCAAGGCATGGAGGTCCTGCAGCTCTCGGTCTTCCTGGAGAACGCCGCCGGACGGCTGGCCGACGTCGCCGAGGTGCTCGCCCAGGGCGGCGTCAACGTGCGCGCCCTCTCGCTCGCCGACATGGCCGAGTTCGGCATCCTGCGGCTGGTGGTCGACCAGCCGGAGCGGGCGCGCCAGGTGCTCAAGGACGCCGGGTTCACCGTCAACACGACGCCGGTCGTCGCGGTGGGCATCCCGGACCACCCGGGCGGCATGGCCGCGGTCCTGCGCGCGCTCGGCGCCCGCGGGCTGGGGGTCGAGTACATGTACGCCTTCGCCCGCCGCAGCGGCGAGGAGGCCATCCTCATCTTCCGCTCCGACGACCAGGTGAGCGCGCTCATCGCCCTGCGGGACCAGGGGTTCCACGTCCTCGAGGCCGCCGAGGTCCACGGGGCCTGACCCGCCCCCGCCGCACCGCCGCACCGGAGCCGCACGCTCCGCCACCCCAGCCGCCGAGGAAGGCCCCCCCATGAGATCCCTCTCCCCGCTCCCCCTCCTGCTGGCCCTCCTCGCCGGCGCGGCGCCGGCGCGCGCCGTCGAGCCGGTCAAGCTCGGCGCGCTCCTCTCCGTCACCGGCCCGGCCGCGTTCCTGGGCGGCCCGGAGCAGAAGACGCTGGAGCTGGCGGTGGACGACCTGAACGCCAGGGGCGGGCTGGCCGGGCGCCCGGTGCAGCTCCTCGTCAAGGACACCGGCGGCAGCCCGGAGAAGGCGGTCTCGCTCGCCAAGCAGCTCATCGAGGAGGACCAGGTCTTCGCCATCATCGGGCCGTCCACCAGCGGCGAGGCCATGGCGGTCAAGGCGCTGGCCGAGCGCTCGGGGACGCTGCTCCTCTCCTGCGCCGCGGCCGAGGTCATCGTGAAGCCGGTGGCCAGGTGGGTCTTCAAGACGCCGCAGAACGACGGCGACGCGGCCGCCATGATCTTCGAGCACCTCAAGGGCCAGGGGATCACCAGGGTGGCCCTCCTCAGCAGCAACACCGGCTTCGGCAAGGCCGGCAAGGACCAGCTGGAGAAGGCGGCGCCGGCCCACGGGCTGCAGGTGGTGCTCAGCGAGACCTACGACAAGGCGGCCACCGACCTGACCGCCGAGGTGACCAAGGTGAAGGCCTCCGGCGCCCAGGCCCTGGTGAACTGGTCCATCGAGCCGGCCCAGGCCATCGTGGTCAAGAACGTGCGCCAGCTGGGGCTCGGCATCCCCGTCTACCAGAGCCACGGCTTCGGCAACATCCAGTACGTCAAGGCGGCCGGCCCGGCGGCGGAGGGCGTCATCTTCCCGGCCGGGCGGCTCCTGGTGGCCGAGTCGCTGCCCGCCGCCAACCCGCAGCGGGCGCTGCTGCTGGCCTACAAGCACGCCTACGAGGCGCGCTACCACGAGGAGGCCAGCACCTTCGGCGGCCACGCCTACGACGCCCTCCTCATCCTGCAGCAGGGCGTCAAGGTCGGCGGCCTCGACCGCGCCAGGGTCCGGGCGGCCATCGAGGCGACCCGGGGGCTGGTGGGCACCGCCGGGATCTTCAACTTCTCCCCCACCGACCACGGCGGGCTGGACGCCTCCGCCTTCCTGCTCCTCACCGTCAAGGACGGGAAGTTCGTGCCGCTGGCCAAGTAGCGCCCGTGACCACCGCCCTCGCCCTCCAGTACCTCGTCGCCGGGCTGACCTACGGGACCATCTACGCGGTGGTCGGGATCGGCTTCAACATCATCTACAACACCACGGGCATCATCAACTTCGCCCAGGGCGAGTTCGTCATGCTGGGCGGCATGACGGCCGCCTCGCTGCACCGGCTCCTGCCGCTGCCGCTGGCCGTCCTGGGCGCGGTGGCGCTCACCACGCTGGTGGGGGCCGCGGTGGAGCTCACCTTCATCCGCTGGCTGCGGCGCCCCTCGGTGCTGCGGATGATCATCGTCACCATCGGCGTCTCCATCCTGCTGCGCGAGGCGGCGCTCCACCTGTGGGGCGAGGGGGTGCGCTCGCTCCCCTACTTCACCGGCGACGAGGTGACGGCGCTGGAGCTGGGCGGGGCGCGCGTCTCGCCGCAGGTGCTCTGGAGCCTGGCCACCTGCGGCGCGGTGGTGGTCGCGCTGCAGCTCTTCTTCCACCGCACCCGCACCGGGCGCGAGATGCGCGCCTGCGCCGCCAACCGGGAGGCGGCGGCGCTGTGCGGCCTGGCCACCCGCGACCTGGTGACCCTCTCCTTCGCCCTCTCGGCCGGCATCGGCGCGCTGGCCGGCTGCGTGGTCTCGCCCATCACCTACACCCGCTACGACATCGGCGCGTCGCTGGCCCTGAAGGGCTTCACCGTGGCCATCCTGGGCGGGCTCGGCAACGCCGGCGGCGCCGTGGCGGCCGGCTTCCTGCTGGGGACGCTGGAGGCCTTCTCCATCGCGGTGCTCCCGGCCGCCTACAAGGACGTGCTGGCCATCGCCATCCTGCTCCTCATCCTCTTCCTCCGCCCCAGCGGCCTCTTCGGCGACCGGGAGCTGGCCCGGCTCGGGGCCTCCTGATGCCCCGGGCGCGCCACCTCCAGCTCGCGCTCCTCGCCGCGGCGGTGGTGGCGGTGCAGCTCGGCGCCGACGCGGCGGGCAAGCCCTTCTGGCTCACCCAGCTCACCATGGCCGCCTACGGCGGCCTGGTGGTGATCGGCCTGTGCCTGTTCATGGGGTACGCCGGCCAGATCTCGCTCGGCCACGCCGGGTTCTTCGCCATCGGCGGCTACACCGCCGCGGCGCTCACGACCGCGGACCTCACGCCGCGGCGCGGCGCCGCGCTGGTGGAGCTGGCGGCGCGGGTCCACCTGCTGACGCTCCGCCCCGATCTCTACGGCGGGGAGCTCCTGACGGTGCGCCCCTGGCCGGCCGCCCTGGCGGCCGTCGCCCTGGCCGCGCTGGTGGCGGCGCTGCTGGGGGTCCCGGTCCTCAGACTCAAGGGGCACTACCTGGCCATGGCCACCCTCGGCTTCGGCACCGTCGTCTCGGCGGTGGTGGTGGGCACGGAGGGGCTGGGCGCGGCCGACGGCCTCTCCGGCGTGCCCCCCTTCGAGCTCCTGCCGGGCCTGGCGGTGGCCGGCGGCGCGGAGGCGCGGGCGCAGAACTACTACCTGGCCTGGGGGCTGGTGGGGCTGGGGATGCTGCTCCTGCTCAACCTGGTCCACTCGCGGGAGGGGCGGGCGCTGCGCGCCATCCACGGGGCGGAGGACGCGGCCGGCGCCATGGGGATCGACGCGCCCCGCGCCAAGCTCCGCGCCTTCGTCCTCTCGGCCGCCTTCGCCGCCGTGGGCGGCGTCCTCATGACGCACTACACCGGCGGCATCGGCCCCTCCGAGGCCTCGGTCATGAGGTCGGTCCGCTACGTGGCCCTGGTGGCGGTGGGCGGCATGGGGAGCCTGTGGGGCACGCTGCTGACCGGCACGGTGCTGCAGTTCCTCTCGCTGCGCGGCGTCTTCGGCAGCTTCGACGACGCGGTCTTCGGCGCCACGCTCATCCTGGTGATGCTCTTCGCGCCCGAGGGGCTGCTGCGCCTCGAGCTCCCGGCCGGCCTGCGGGCGGCCCTGGCCCGGCGGCGCCCGCCGCCGGCGGAGGGGTGACGGTGGCCCTCCTCGAGGTGCGCGGGCTCTGCAAGCGGTTCGGCGGCCTGCAGGCGGTGCAGGACGTCTCCTTCGGCGTCGAGCCGGGCACGGTGAAGGCGCTCATCGGCCCCAACGGCGCGGGCAAGACCACCCTCTTCAACCTCGTCTCCGGCGTGACCGCCCCCGACGCGGGCCAGGTGCTCCTGCGCGGCCAGGCCATCCAGGGGCGGCCGCCGCACGAGGTGGCGGCGCTCGGCCTCTCCCGCACCTTCCAGCAGATCCGGCTCTTCCCGGGCATGAGCGCGCTGGAGAACGTCATGGTGGGCGCCCACGTGCGCGGGCGGGCCGGCTTCCTGGCCGGGCTGCTCCGCCTGCCGTCCACCTGGCGCGAGGAGCGGGCGCTCGAGGCGCGGGCCCGCCGGGCGCTCGAGCTGGTGGAGCTCGGCCACCTGGCCGCCGCCGAGGCCACCAGCCTCTCCTACGGCCAGCAGCGCGGCGTGGAGCTGGCGCGGGCGCTGGCCTCCGACCCCGCCCTGCTGCTCCTCGACGAGCCGGCCGCCGGCCTCAACGTGCGCGAGACCGACGAGCTGGCCCGGCTCATCGGGCGCATCCGGGCCCGGGGCGTCACCGTGCTGCTGGTGGAGCACGACATGTCGCTGGTCATGCAGGTCTCCGACGAGGTGGCGGTGCTCTGCTTCGGCCAGAAGATCGCCGACGCCGCGCCCCAGGCGGTGCAGCGGGACCCGGAGGTCGTCCGCGTCTACCTGGGAGAGGACGAGTGCTGAGGATCCGCAACCTCGAGGTGGCCTACGGCCGGCGGCTGGCCCTGCGCCGCGTCTCCCTCCACGTCGACCAGGGCGAGATCGTCTCGCTCATCGGCGCCAACGGCGCCGGCAAGACCACCCTGCTGCGCACCGTGGCCGGGCTGGTCCGCCCCGCCGGCGGCCAGGTGCTCTTCCGCGGGCGGGACACCGCCGGGCTGGCGACCGAGCGGGTGGTGGCGCTGGGCTGCTCGCTGGTGCCGGAGGGGCGGCAGGTCTTCGCCACCATGCCGGTGCTCGAGAACCTGCTGCTGGGCGCCACCGTGCAGTACCGGCGCGGGCGCAGGGCGGAGGTGGAGGCGGACCTGGCGCGCGCCTACCGGCTCTTCCCGCGCCTGGAGCAGCGGGCCGGGCAGCTGGCCGGCACGCTCTCCGGCGGCGAGCAGCAGATGCTGGCCATGGCGCGGGCCCTGATGGCCCGCCCGGCGCTGGTCATGCTCGACGAGCCGTCGATGGGGCTGGCGCCGCTGGTGGTGAAGGACCTCTTCGCCGCCATCCGGACCGTCCGGGCCGAGGGGGCCACCGTGCTGCTGGTGGAGCAGAACGCCCGCGCCGCGCTCCGGCTGGCCGACCGCGGCTACGTGCTGGAGACGGGGCGGGTCGTGCTGGAGGGGAGCGCCCGGGCGCTCCTGGACAACCGTGACGTGCAGCGCGCCTACCTGGGCGGCGAGCCCAGCGCGGCGCGGGAGGGGGAGCGGCCATGAGCGACGCGTCGGCGCAGGCGGCGGTGTGCTGGCAGCCGGAGATCGAGCGGATGGACCGGGAGGCGCTGGAGCAGCTCCAGCTGGAGCGGCTGGAGGCGACCCTGACGCGCGTCTACCGGACGCTCCCCTTCTACCGGCAGCGCCTCGACGCCGCCGGGGTGGACCCCGACGCGGTCCGCTCGGTGGAGGACCTGCGGCGGGTCCCGTTCACGACGAAGGAGGACCTGCGCGCCAGCTACCCGTACGGCCTCTTCGCCGTGCCGCTGCGCGACGTGGTCCGGCTGCACGCCTCCTCGGGCACCACCGGCCTGGCCACGGTGGTCGGCTACACCCGCAACGACCTGCGCCACTGGGGCAGCGCGGTGGCGCGGGTGCTGGTGGCGGGCGGCGTGACCCGGGAGGACGTGGTGCAGGTGGCCTTCCACTACGGCCTCTTCACCGGCGGCTTCGGGCTGCACCAGGGGGCCGAGCTGGTGGGGGCCTCGGTCATCCCCATGTCGAGCGGCCACTCGCGGCAGCAGCTGCGCATCATGCAGGACTACCGGACCACCGCCCTGGCCTGCACCCCGAGCTACGCCATGCACCTGGCCGACGAGCTCCTCGAGGCCGGCGTGCCGCGGGGCGCCCTCTCGCTCCGGCTGGGGCTCTTCGGCGGCGAGCCCTGGAGCGAGGGGCTGCGCCGGCAGCTGGAGGAGAAGCTGCAGATCAGCGCCACCGACAACTACGGCCTCTCCGAGGTCCTGGGGCCGGGGGTGGCGGGCGAGTGCGGCGAGAAGCGCGGGCTGCACCTGGCCGAGGACCACCTCCTGGCGGAGCTGGTCGATCCGGTGAGCGGCGCGCCGGCCAGGCCGGGGGCGGTGGGGGAGCTCGTGCTCACCACCCTCACCAAGGAGGCCTTCCCGCTGCTGCGCTACCGGACCGGCGACCTCACCACGCTCACCACCGAGCGCTGCGCCTGCGGCCGCACGCTGGCGCGCATGGGGCGGGTCCTGGGGCGCACCGACGACCTGCTCATCGTGAAGGGCGTCAAGGTCTACCCGTCGCAGATCGAGGCGGTGCTGGTCGCGCTGGAGGGGGCCGATCCGCACTACCAGATCGTGCTGACCCGGCGCGCCTCGATGGACGAGGCCACCGTGCTGGTGGAGGTCTCCGAGGCCATCTTCTTCGACGAGATGCGCCGGCAGAGCGGCCTGCGCGAGACCATCGCCCGGCGGCTGGCCGAGGAGCTGGGCGTGCACGTGGCGGTCCGGCTGGTGGAGCGCAAGTCGCTGGACCGCGGCGACGGGAAGGCGGCGCGGGTGGTGGACCGGCGCGGGGCCTGAGCGGGGGGCCGGGGCCCGCCGCGGCGCCGCTGGCGGCCGCCGCCGCCGTCGTGTACAAGGCGCGCCGTGGCCGACCTGTCGCTCCTCCTGCTGACGCTCCTGTGGGGCACCACCTTCACGCTGGTGAAGGGGGCGCTCGAGGTCGGCTCGACCGGCGTCTTCCTGGCGGCCCGCTTCGGCACGGCCGCGGCGGTGCTCGCGGTGGCGGCCCTGTGGCGGCGCGACCCGGTCGGCCCCGGCTTCTGGCGCCACGGCCTGCTGCTCGGCCTCTTCATGCTGGGCGGCTTCGTCCTCCAGACGCTGGGGCTGGTCCTCACCACCCCGGCCCGCTCCGGCTTCATCACCGGCCTGTCGGTGCTGGTGGTCCCCTTCATCGCCCGCTTCACGCTGGGCCGGCAGGTCCGCTGGAGCGCCTGGGCGGGCGTGGCCCTGGCCGTGGTCGGCCTGACGCTGCTGACCCGCCCCTTCGACGCCGGGGCGGTCACCCCGGCGGTGCGGCTCGGCGACCTGCTCACCCTCGGCTGCGCCGTCGCCTACGCCCTCCAGATCACCTTCACGAGCGAGTGGTCGGGCCGGCACCCGCTCGTCCCCTTCACGCTGCTCCAGGTCTCGGTGGTGCTGGTGGGCGCGCTCGTCATGCTGCCGCTCGAGGGGGCCCGCTTCGACGCCGCCCGCTGGCCCACCTTCGCGGGGGTGGTGCTCTTCACCGGCGTGGCCATGACCGCGGGCGCCTTCTTCGTCATGAACTGGGCGCAGCGCCACACCACGGCGGTCCGCGCGGCGCTCATCTACGCGCTCGAGCCGGTCACCGCGGCGCTCTTCAGCTGGTACGTCATCGACGAGCGGCTGGGCGCGGCCGGCTGGCTCGGCGGGGCGCTCATCGCGCTCGGCGTGCTGGCCGGGGAGGTGGGCAGCGTGCTCGAGGGGCGGGCCGAGGCGGCCCGGGCCCGGACCTGAGGCGCTACGGGTGGGCCCCCAGGTAGGGCGCCCACGCCTCCAGCGGGGCGGCCGCGGCCGCGTCGAGCGTGAGGAGCTTCTTGCCGATCATGGCGAAGAGCACCCCCTCGAAGGCCGGCCAGTCCTGCCCCATCCGCTCCCGGAGCGCGGCCACCGTGGCCCCGCTGCCCAGGGCGCGGAGCACCGCCACCTCGTCCGGGGCCAGGTCCGGCGCCACGCGCGGCGCGGGCCCGAGCCGGATGGTGGCCGTCGCGTCGAGCGAGTCGGGCGCCAGCTGGAAGGTGGCCAGCCCCGGGTAGGCCTTGACCAGCTCGTCGAACCAGTGGCCGGTGGCGCCGAGGTAGGGATCGTCGAAGGCCACGCCGATGCGCCACGGCGCCCGCGAGCTCGCCCAGGCCACCTTGCCGGTGGTGGCCAGCGCCTCCTTCATCCGCTCGCTCGTGAGCACCAGCTTGATCGGGTCGCCCTTGTGGAAGGGGCCGGGGGCGGCGAGCTGGCAGCCCTTGGGGCCGAAGTCGGTGGTGTCGGAGGCCCAGAAGCCGCCGCCGGGCAGGAGGCAGCGCGCCTCGCAGCGGGCGGGGGCGCGCGGGACTCGCCGGGGGTTGCGGATCACGTCGGGCATGGCGCACCTCGAGAGGTCGAGCCGGGATCCTACGGTCCTGGGCGGGGGCGCGCCAGCCCTCGGACGGTACGGCCCGTCCTGGCGGCTCAGCCGCGGGACGGGGCGGCGGCCAGCCGCTCGGCCACCAGGCGGCGCAGCCCCGCCGGCTCGAACGGCTTCTCCAGGCAGAGGGCGCCGCTGCGCGCCAGGAAGTCGCGCGCCCGCTCGGTGAAGGCGCCGCCGGTCATGAAGACCAGCGAGTCCACCAGGCCGGGGCGGGCCTCCAGCAGGGCCGCGTGGAGGTCCATGCCGGAGAGCCCGGGCATCATGAGGTCGCAGAGGACGAGGTCGTAGCGATCCGACGAGAGGAGCCGGCGCAGGGCCTCGTGCGGGTCCCCGAGGATCACCACCTCGGGGCCGCCGGCCAGCGTGCGCGCCACCACCTGCAGCACGGTCGGGTCGTCGTCGATCACGAGGATGCGCCGGCCGGCCGGGAGGGCCGCGGCCGACGCCGGGGCGTCGCCCCCCGCCGCGGG
>JAJYAW010000464.1 GCA_021779335.1 Myxococcales bacterium
CGAGGCGCTGGGAGCGGCGGCGCGGCCCGCCGGCGCCCGACCTGCGCGGACGGGGCGGCGCCGCGGTCGAGCTGGAAGGCGCCCACCATGCTCGCCAGCTCCTCCGACTGCGCCGAGAGCTCGCTGGCGGCCGACGACGACTGCTCCGCGCTGGCGGCGTTCTGCTGGGTCACCTTGTCCATCTCCTCGACGGCCCTGGACACCTGCTCGATGCCGCCGGACTGCTCGCGCGCCGCCGTGGCGATCTCGGAGACGATGTCGGAGACCTTGCTGATCCCGGTCACGATCTCGCCGAGCTTGCCGGCCACCTGCCTGGAGGTGACCTCGCCCTCGCCGGCCTGGTGCACCGACTCCTTGATGAGCGCCTCGGTCTTCTGGGCGGCCTCCTTGGAGCGGAGCGCCAGCGAGCGGACCTCCTCGGCCACCACCGCGAAGCCGCGCCCCGCCTCGCCGGCCCGGGCCGCCTCGACGGCGGCGTTGAGCGCCAGCAGGTTGGTCTGGAAGGCGATGTCGTTGATGTCCCGGATGATCTGCGAGGTCCCCTCGGCGGAGGCCCGGATCTTCCCCATGACGCCCTGCATGAGCCCCACCGAGGTGGCGCCCTCGTCGGCCGCCCCGCGCGCCGCCTGCGCCAGGGTGTTGGCGAGCTGGGCGTTGTCGGCCGCCTGCCGGGTCATGGCGCCCACCGACTCGAGCTGCGAGGTGGTCTCCTGCAGGGAGGCGGCCTGCTCGGAGGCGCCGGAGGCGACCGCCTGGGAGGAGGCGGCGATCTGGGTGGCGGCCGAGGAGACCTGCTCCACCGCGCCGGCCACCTGGCGCAGGGCGTCGTGGAGCGCCTCGGCCGTGCCGTTGACCGCGTCCTTGATGCGGGCGTGGTCGCCCTGGAACCGGCCGGTCACGCGGGCGCGCAGGTCGCGCTGGGCCAGCCGCTCCAGCACCTGGGCCGCCTCGCCGATGGGCACCATGACCGCGTCGAGCGAGGCGTTGACCCCCTCGACCACCTTCCTGAAGTCCCCCTCGTGGCGGCCGGCGTCGGCGCGCGTCGCGAGCCGCCCCTCCACGCCCGCCGCGGCCAGCGTGCCGGTGTCGGCCACCAGCCGGTCGATCGCGTCGATGCAGCGGTTGAGGCTCGCCTTGATGGCGTCGAAGTCGCCGGCGTAGCCGGCCGTGATCCGCGCGGGGATGCGCCCCTTCGAGATCTGGTCGATGTAGTCGGCCGCCACGCCGAGCGGCCCGGTCACGGCGTCGAGCGTCCGGTTGACGCCCTCGACCACCTTCCTGAAGTCACCCTGGTGGCGGGTGGCGTCGGCCCGGGTGGAGAGCCGCCCCTCCACGCCGGCCTGCGCCAGGCCGTTCACGTCGGCCACCAGCAGGTCGACGGCGTCGATGCAGAGGTTGAGGTTCTCCTTGAGCGTGTTGAACTCGCCGCGCTGCTCGGTGGTGATGCGGGGGGGGATGTCGCCGCGGGAGATGCGGGCCACGTGGTCGGCGGCGAGCCGGATGGGCGTGGCCAGCGCGTCGAGCATGTCGTTCATGCCCTGGATGACCCGCTGGTTGCCGCCCTGGTACTTGGCGGGATCGGCGCGCACGTCGAGCTGGCCCGCCACCGCGGCCTGGATGAGCCGGTCGATGTCCTTGCCGCGCTCCCGCACCATCCCGTTGAGGGAGTTGATGCTGTCCTTCACGGCGTTGAAGTCGCCGGCGTACTTCGTCTCGATGAAGGCGGCCGTCTCGCCGCGGGAGATCCGGCCGATGGCGGCGGCGGCCTCGCGGAAGGGCCCCGCGAAGGCGTCCATGGTCTCGTTGAGGCCGGCCAGGACGGGGCGGAACTCGCCCTCGACGGCCGCGGCGTCGCCCCGCTCGTCGAGCCGCCCCTCGGCGACCGCCTCGCGCAGCCGGCCCGCCTGGCGGATCAGCCCCGAGACGGTCCTGGAGACGGCGCGCTGCCCGAACCAGTTGACGCCGAGCACGATGGCCAGCGCGGCGGCGCTGAGGAGCGTCAGCAGCCGCAGCAGCCTGTTGACGGGGCCGCTGCGCACCTCCTCCGGCACCACGTAGGCGGCGGTCCAGTTCCAGGTCGGGTAGGGCTCGGCGTTCAGCTCCATGGCCTTGCCGTCGAGGGTGGCGGCCAGCGGCGGCGCGCCGGCCTTCTGCTCCTGGAGGGCCTTGAGCCAGGGGGCGCCCACGAAGTCGGTGGCGCCGCGCTTCAGGGTGGGGTGGACCTCGACCTTGCCGTCCTTGTCCAGCACCAGGAGGAAGACGCCGTCGGGGGTGGCGGCCGTCTTCGCGAGCTCCTCGGCCAGCGCCTGCTGCGCGCTCTGCACGTAGGCGTCCACCGAGGCGAGCCCGCTCTTGGTGAGCGTGGCCTCCTCCACCTCCATGCGCGTCACCACCGCGCGGAGCTTCTCGTGGTAGAGCGCGGCGTCACGCTCCCGGACGACGCCGCTGACGACGCTCGCGGTGACGACGAGGAGGGCGGCGAGGGCGACGACGACCGCGGCCGTCTGGGCGACCGCGACCTTGGCTCGGATGAACATGGCGACCGGTGCTCCCGGGGTGTGGCGCTGCGGGTTGAGGCGCTGCGGTGCTCGAGACGGCGAGGTGACCAGGCTTGTGCATCTGGAAGGCCAGCCGGGTGCGGGCCGGGAGCGGCTGGATTCCCGCCCTGGCGACGAGCGGTTGCGGACGCTGCGCCGGCGCGCAGAGGCCCGGGCGACCGGCGTGAGCCCGGGGTGCGTCTCGACCCGGGTCGGCGTGCCCCCAGGCGGGTGGGTCCCGAGCGGTCGGGACCGTCGCGGCCGCGGCGGAGACCGCCCCGGCCGAACCGCGGGCCGCCGCTTCGACCGTCCGTGAACACGGGAGCGTCACCGTGAGCAAATACGGGTGCTTCGCGCGCCCCCTCGCCGGCGCGCGGCGGCACGGCGGTGGCAACCAGCCCCCGGGACACACCGCCCAGGGGGTCCACGTGTTCCTCCGCTCCGTCTCCACCGCCGCAGCTCGAACCGAGCCCACCGTCGATGCGCCGCCGAGCGCACCGCGCCGCGCCCGCTCCTCCTCGCCGGCGCGGGGCGAGCGGCTCGCGGGGGCCGCCGGCGTGGCGCCGCCGCAGGCCATCGCCAC
>JAJYAW010000465.1 GCA_021779335.1 Myxococcales bacterium
CTCGCTGAAGCGCCCGGGGCCGCGCCGCTGCTTGCGCCGCCCGGCGTCGCGCCGGAGGGCGAGCGCCTCCTCGACGAGCCCGCGGGCGACGCGCGAGGCCTCGTGGGCCCCGGCGCGGGCCTCCAGCGTGTGCGCCTGCAAGGCCTCCAGCACGCGGGCCGGGTGGCCCACCCGCACGCCGTCCAGGCCGGCGGCCAGCAGCCGCTCCAGCAGGTTGTCCACCGCCAGGTTGGAGGGGGCCGTGGCGAGCACCCGCTCGCCGCGCAGCACGGCCCGGCGGATGACCTCGACGAGCACGGTGGTCTTGCCGGTGCCGGGCGGTCCGTGGACCAGCGCCACGTCCTCGGCCCGCTCGGCCAGCTCGAGGGCGCGGGCCTGCTCCCCGTTGAGCGGCCCGCCGCCGGGCGCCGCCCGGCGGGCCCGGTCCGCGAAGCGCGGCGGCTCGCCCGAGAGCACGCGGTGCCAGCGCCTCCCCTCCGGCGTGCCGGCGACGCGGCGCAGGCCGGCCGAGAGCCGCTCCCAGGTGACCGGGGACGGCGTCAGCTCCAGCACCACCCGCCCGCCGAGCGCCCAGTCGGGCGGCGGCTCGTCGAAGGCCACCGAGAGGCGGGTGCGGGTCCGGCGCGCCACCACGCCGGCCGGCTCGTCGTCGCGCCGCTCGCGCCGCAGCGTCACGGTGACGAGCGCGCCCACGCCGAGGCGAGCGCCCTCCAGCGGCCGCCCACCCCGCTCGTACCCGATGAGCGACCGCCCGGCCAGGGCCCCCTCCTCCGCCGCCTCGACGTCGGCGAGGGCCAGGCCGCGCGCCGCGCGCTCGGCCAGCGAGAGCCGGGTC
Organism: Myxococcales bacterium; assembly: GCA_021779335.1. Classification (GTDB taxonomy): domain Bacteria; phylum Myxococcota; class Myxococcia; order Myxococcales; family Anaeromyxobacteraceae; genus JADKCZ01. The sequence continues at coordinate 836 of JAJYAW010000465.1, forward strand.
CGCGCCTCGGCGAGCCGGGCCCGCTCCTCGTCCCGCTCGGCGTCGAGGAGGGCCTGCAGGCCGGCGAGGTGCTCGGCGAGGTTCACGCGCCTCTTATACGCCTCACCCCCGCCCCGGCCGGCGGGTCGCCTCCGCGCGGGACGTGATCGCGGGGCGCGGGTCGGGCCGGGGGCTGTAGGCCTCACCCTGGGGCAGGCAGGACCCTGCGACCCGGACCGACACCGGGCCGGCCAGGGCGGGAGCTTCGCGCCATGATCCGGGAGGTTGAGGGGCGCGCGGCCGGGCGGTCCGGATTGAACGGATGATGCATGAGGGGGAGGTGAGATGCCGACGCACCGCCCCGCCAGCGCGCCGCGCGCCGTGCGCGCCCTCTCGGGCGTGACGGCCGGCGACCGCCTCCTGCGGGACGAGGCCGCTGCCCTGCGGCAGCTCCTGCTGGAGCTCCGGCCCGACCTGCCCGCCGAGCGCGGGCCGGCCCGCGAGTCGGACCGGGCCCGCTTCGCCGAGGCGCTGGCGGCGCTCGGCGAGCTCGCCCTCACCACCGAGGCGCTCGAGCCGCTCCTGCTCTCCGGCTGCGCGCTGCTGGTGGAGACGCTCGACGTGGACGGGGTGGCGCTCCTCCAGGAGACCGAGGCGGGCGGGCAGCTCCGGGTGCGGGCCGCCGCCGGCTGCCTGGCCGGCGCGGCGGGGGAGCTCCTCGACGCCGGCGAGGGGACGCAGGCCGGCTTCGCCCTGGCCAGCCGCGGCGCCACCGCCACCGCCGACGCCAGGGCCGCCTGGATGGGCGATCGCTTCCTGGCCGACCACGACCTGGTGGCGGCCGCGCTGGCGCCGCTGCCCGCCTCCGCCCGCCCCCGCGTCATGCTCGGCGCCTACGCCAGGCGGCGCCGCGCCTTCGCGCCGGACGAGGTCCGCCTCCTCGAGGCGGCCGGCGGCTCGCTCGCCGCCGCCATGGCGCGCAGCCGCGCCGACGCCGAGCGCGCGGAGCTGCACGCCAGGCTGGCCATGGCCGACCGGATGGTCTCGGTGGGGACGCTGGCGGCCGGCGTGGCCCACGAGCTCAACAACCCGCTCGCCTACGTCAACTCCAACGTCGCCTTCCTGGCCGAGCAGGTGGTCCTCCTCTCGGCGCTGCTGTCGCCCCCGGCGCGCGCCGACGGCGAGGTGGCCGACCTCCTGGCCCAGCTCGTCGAGGCGGCCCGCGACGCCAAGGACGGCGTGGAGCGGATGCGGGTCATCGTGCGCGACCTCAAGATGCTCTCGCGGGCCGACGACTCCAGGGTGGGGCCGGTGGAGCTGGGGCCGGTGCTCGACAGCTGCCTCAACGTGGCCCGGAGCGAGCTGAAGCACCGCGCCCGGCTGGTGAAGGACCTCCAGCAGGTGCCGGCGGTGCGCGGCAGCGCGGCCCGGCTCGGCCAGATCTTCCTCAACCTCCTCGTCAACGCGGCGCAGGCCATCCCCGAGGGGCAGGCCGCGCGGCAGGAGATCCGGGTCTCGGCCCGCCCGCTCGGCCGCGACCGGGTGGTCATCGAGGTGGCCGACACCGGCAGCGGCATCGCCCCCGACGTCCTGCCGCGCATCTTCGACCCGTTCTTCACCACCAAGGCGCCAGGCGTCGGCACCGGCCTGGGGCTCTCCATCGTGCGCGGCATCGTCACCGCCATGGAGGGCGAGATCCAGGTGGAGAGCGCGCTGGGCCGAGGCTCGACCTTCCGCGTGGTGCTGCCGGTGGCCGACCAGGAGCCGGCGGACGAGGTGCCGGATGGCGGCGGCGCCGGCCCGCCTTCGACCCCGGCGCCGGCCCGGCCCCGGGCCCGCATCCTGGTGGTGGACGACGAGCCGCTGGTCGGCACGGTGCTGGAGCGGACCCTCGGCGCGGAGCACGACATCGTGGCGTGCGGCAGCGGCCGCGAGGCGCTCGACCGGCTGGCCCGGGGCGAGACCTTCGACCTGGTCATCTCCGACCTGCTCATGCCGGAGATGACCGGCATGGAGCTGCACCGCGAGCTCGGCCTCGGACACCCCGGGCTGGCCCGGCGGATGGTCTTCCTCACCGGCGGCGCCTGCACCGAGGCGGCGCGCGAGTTCCTGGCGCGGCCGGGCATGGAGTGCGTCGAGAAGCCCTTCGACCTCGAGTCGATCCGCGGCGCCATCGCCCGGCGGCTCGGGCCGCCCCCGGGCGACGCCTGAGCGGCCGCGGGCCCGGGTCCGGTATCATCGGGACATGGCCCCGCAGCGACCGCGCCCGGCGCCCCGGCCCGGCCCCGCGCCGGAGGAGCAGGC
>JAJYAW010000466.1 GCA_021779335.1 Myxococcales bacterium
GGGTGCGCCGGCGAGGCCCCCCGCCCCGGTGCGCACTCCGCCGCGGCGGGGATCGACCTCACCGCCCAAGCCGAGGCCGACGCCCGCGATGCCGACCTCGGCATGGCCGCGGCGGTGGCGGCCCGCGACCTCGAGGCCTTCCTGGGCCACGTGGCGCCCGACGGGATCTTCTTCGGCGCCCGCGGAGCGGCGGCCGGGCGGGCCGCGGTCGGGGTGGCCTGGGGACCGCTCTTCGCCGCCGAGGGCCCGCGGCTCGAGTGGGCCCCGGACCGGGCGGTGGCCTCGCCGAGCGGCGACCTGGTCTTCACCTTCGGCCACGCCAGCTGGACGCCGGCAGGCGGCGGGGCGCCGGAGGCCGGGCGCTACCTGACCGCCTGGCGCCGCGGCGACGACGGGCTGCTCCGGGTGGCCCTCGACGGCAGCGACAGGCCGCTGCCGCCGCTCCCGGCCGGCGTGGCGCCGCGGGCCCTGCAGACGCTCGAGTCGGCGGACGGGGCGCTGCGGGCCGAGGCGGGGCTCCTCGTGGACGGGGCCCGCGAGGCGGGGTGGTACCTGCGCCTCTCCCGCCGGTCCGGGGCCGGGTTCGCGCCCATCGCCGAGGCCGGCGCGCTCCGGCCCACGGCGGCGGAGCGCCCACTCACGCCGGCGCCAGCCCGCAGAGCCGCTCGCTGACCGCCCAGAGCGCCTGCCGCAGGTCGGCCTGGCGTGCCAGGCGCGAGGCCGGCACCGCCCTCTGGCGGACGAAGTACCGGCCGCTCACCCCCTCCACCTCGGGCGAGGTGGCCAGGTAGACGCTGGTGGCCGCCCCCTGCGCCGGCGAGTCCGGCCCCTCCATGGCGAAGGCGGCCTTGAGGAGCTTCGTCCCCACCACGCCGGGGTGGAGGCTGTTCGCGGTGGCGCCGCTCCCCCTCAGCCGCTCGGCCAGCTCGGCGGCGAAGAGCACGTTGCAGAGCTTGGAGCGGGCGTAGGCGCGGTAGCCGTCCCAGGACCGCTCGCCCTGCAGGTCGTCGAGGTCGAGGCTGGCCTGGCCGTGGACGCCGGAGGCCACCACGACCACCCGCCCGCGCGCCTCCCGCACCCGGTCGAGGAGCAGGCGGGTGAGGAGGAAGGGGGCCAGGTGGTTCACCGCGAAGGTGAGCTCCAGCCCGTCCGCCGTGACCTGCCGGGTGCGGGCGTAGAGCCCGGCGTTGTGGAGCAGCACGTCGAGCCGGGGGTGCGCGGCGCGCAGCGCCTCGGCCAGGGCGCGCACCTCGGCCGGTCGCGCCAGGTCGGCCGCGGCGGTGGCGAGGTCGGCGGCGGGCTGCTCCCGTCGCAGGAGCGCGGCGGCGGCCTCCGCCCGGGCGGCGGTCCGTCCGTGCAGGATGACCCGGTGCCCCTGGCGCGCCAGGGCCCGGGCCGTCTCCAGCCCGATGCCGTCGGTGGCACCGGTCACCAGGATCACCTTGGGGGTGTCGGCCGTGGCGACTCCTCTCAGATGCGGGTGAGCTTGGCCAGCCAGGCCCTGGCCGGCGGGCCGTCCCGCCGCTCGAAGCGGGCGGGCGCGACGTCCAGGACGGCGAAGATGGAGCGGAAGGCGTCGCGGAGCTCGTGCTCGGCGACGCGGCGCGGGCCGGGGCCGGGCGGCTCCGCGTCGGAGAAGCAGAGGATGAAGAGGTCCGAGCCGGGGGCGGTGACCTCGGCCAGCTCCTGGGCGTAGGGGCGCCGCTGCTCGTCGGCGAAGACGTGGAAGAGGCCGCAGTCGACGACGGTGTCGAACGACTTGCGCAGCCGGCGGAGCTGCAGCGCGTCCCACACGTGGAACTGGGCGCTGGTGAGGCCGCGCTCCGCCGCCTTCTGCCGGGCCCGCGCCACGGCCGTCTCCGCGCCGTCGAGCCCCATGACGGCGTGGCCGAGCGCCGCCAGGTGGAGCGCGTTCTCGCCGGTGCCGCACCCCACGTCGAGCACCGAGCCCACGATCTGGCCCGCCGCGGCCAGCCCGGCGATCTCCGGCTGCGGCCGGCCGATGTCCCAGGGCGCCGCGCCGGCCCGGTAGGTGGCCTCGAAGTCCCGCGGCGGTCGGTCGCTCATGCCCCCCCTACTTGCCGCGCCGCCGGCGGCCGCGCAAGATCTCCCGCCGTGCCCTTCGAGCCCGCCTTCATGCAGCGCCTCGCCGAGTTCAAGGCCGCGCTGGCCCGGGTCCGCGGCGTGGAGGGCTGGCAGGCCTTCAAGCGGGAGTGGTTCCACGACCAGCCCTGGCCCCGCCGCTCGCCCCAGGCGCTGCAGGCGCGCCGCCCGGGCGAGACGGTGCGGGGCGGCGGCCGCACCTTCCGGCGCGCGCCGCTGCCGGACGACCTGACCGCCGAGGCGCGCTACCAGTACTTCTCCGCGCTGCAGGCCGGCTTCGCCCTCCTCTTCCCGCCGGAGGACGCGCCCGGCGCGCCGGGCGTGCCGGTGCGGGTGCAGTGCCCCGCCTGCGAGCTCTGGAGCGACGACGAGGGCGGCCCCTCCTGCCCGGAGTGCGGCCGGCCGCTGCTGCGGCTCCGGCGGGATGCTGCGCGCACCTGACGGCGCCGCCCGGCTAGCCCAGGCCGCCCGCCAAGGCGGCGCCCAGGAGCAGCACCGCCTCCGCCGGCAGCCGCGTGAAGCGGATGCCCATGCGGCCCCGCAGCGCCATGTGCGGCGCGCCCTGCCTGGCCCACGCGATCTCTCCCGCGTAGTCGACCTCGCGCCCTTCGATCCGGATCGAGCCCTGCACCACCGTGCCGGGCGGCTGGACCCGCATGACCTCCACCGAGAAGCCGCCCGGGCCGATGTCGGTGGTGAAGACCGGCGTGGTCCCCACCGTGACGTGGATCCGGCGGCGGTGCCGGATGCTCGAGCGGCTCTGCCCCATGCCTGGATGAATGCCGCCGGGCGGCGACGTGACCACGACCACTTGGGGCGAAACCGCGCCGGCGCCCCGCGCGGGGCCCGGCTTCCGGACGCTGCGTCCGCCGCGCCCCGGCGCCGGCCTCTCCCGCCCCGGAGCCGGCCTGCGGCGAGGCGCCGGGAGACGGCCGGCTCAGGCCTCCAGGACCGTCCCGGCGCTCCCCGGCTCGGTGACGGCGCGCAGCAGGTCGCCCGGCCCGAGCTTAGA
>JAJYAW010000467.1 GCA_021779335.1 Myxococcales bacterium
TGACCAGGCTCAGCATCGTGACCTGCTGCTTGTCGGTTCCGCGCACGTCGACCTCCGTGCGCGGAACCAGATCACGGCCGGGCCGGCCTGTCGATCCGGCGACCCGCCTAAGTCAACAGCCTGCTAGCGGGCCCGGCCCGGGCCGCGGCGCGGGTGCGCCGAGGGCCCGGGCGCTCAGCCCACCCTGGGCGCCACCTGGTACAGCAGCAGGTAGACCACCACCCCGGTCACCGAGACGTAGAGCCAGACCGGGAAGGTGAGGCGCGCCGCCCGGCGGTGCTCCTCGAAGCGCCCCCTCAGGCCGAGGAAGAGCGAGCGCAGCGCCATGGGCGCGGCCACCACCGCCAGCGCGGTGTGCGAGAGCAGGATGGCGAGGTAGAGCCACCTGAGCGGCCCCGCCCCCGGGAAGCGGTGCGTGCCGGTGAGGGCCACCCGCGTCAGGTAGCTCACCAGGAAGACCGCCGACACGGCGACCGCCGAGACCATGAGCTTGCGGTGGCGCTCCCGCGCGCCGGCCCGGATGGCCCGGTAGCCGAGCAGGAGGAGCACGCCGGAGAGGGCGTTGAGCGAGGCGTTCCAGGCGGGCAGCAGGCTCGCGACGCTCACGCCGCCTCGGGCCCCGCCGCCGGGCCGGCCGGGCGGCTCACGCCCGCGCCCCGAGGACGAGCGCCAGCATGAGGACCGTCAGGTAGGCGAGCGTGGAGAGGAAGACCGTGCGGGCCCAGCGGGTCGACTCGCCCCGGCGCGTCAGGCCGGTCAGGGCGAAGCCGGTGAAGGCGAGCGAGGCGACCGCGGCCACCCCGCCGTAGCGCCAGTCGGCCAGGCCGAGCGCCACCGGCAGGAGCGACGCCGGCAGGAGCAGCAGGCTGGTCCCGGCGATCCAGCGGCGCGTCATGGCGGCGCCGTGGACGACGGAGAAGACCCTCATGCCGCCGCGCGCGTAGTCCTCCTGGAGGTAGAGCGAGATGGCCAGGAAGTGGGGCAGCTGCCAGGCGAAGAGCAGCGCGAAGAGCGCCAGGCCGCCGGCGTCGAGCTGGCCGGTGGCGGTGGTCCAGCCCATGAGCGGCGGGATGGCTCCGGGCACCGCCCCCACGAAGAGCGCCAGCGAGGAGCGGCGCTTGAGGGGCGTGTAGACGGCCACGTAGGACACCAGCGCCACCAGCGCCAGCAGGGCGGTGAGCCCGCCGGCCACCAGGGCCAGGATCGGCAGCGCGAAGACGGGCACGGTGAGGCCGAGCGCCAGTGCGAGGAGGGGATCGAGCCGTCCGGCCGGCAGCGGCCGGTCGCGGGTCCGGTGCATCAGGGCGTCGGTCTCCCGCTCGAAGTAGCAGTTGAGCGCGTTGGCCGCGCCCACCACCGCGGCGGTGGCCAGCACCGCCAGGAGGGCGCGCGCCAGCCTGACGTGGCCGGGGGCCAGCAGGAGGCCCCCCGTGGTGGTGAAGATGACGAGCCCCGAGAGGCGCGGCTTGGCGAGCAGCACGAGCTCGCGCAGGAGGGCGAGCCCCGTGGCCGGCGCACGGAGCGAGGCGGGGGCGGCGGCGAGGGGCTGTTCGAGCATGACCGTGCTCGATATAGGAACGGACCCGCGGGGGGTCAACGCCCGTTCCTGGGCTCCAGGCGGGTACTCGACGCCGCCCGGCACCCCCTGGCAGGGCGCGCCGACCGGCTAGGCGTCGTCGTCGCCCGCGTCGTCGTCGTCCTCGTCCTCGTCGAGCGGGTCCCCGTCGGCGTCGAGCTCCACGTCGACCACCTCGGCGGCGTCGGCCTCGTCCACCAGCGGGGTGGCCGGCTTGGCGGCGGCGCGCGACTTGCGCTCCGAGGGCGGCGCCTTGAGCGCCGGGCTCTCGCGCTGGTCGGCCCCGCACTTCGGGCAGACCGCCACCGGCTTCTTCATGTCGTAGAACTTGGTGCTGCACTTGAAGCAGGTGTGCTTGGAGCCAAGGTCCTTCGCAGGCATGATTCCCCTCGAGTTCGTGCGGAGAGAGGCGCGTTTAGCTTGGGTCCGCGGCGCGCGTCAACAGAAAGCGGCCCGGGGAGGAGCGAGGTGCGGCGGATGCTGGACGTGGAGAGGCTGGAGAGGCGGATCATCCGCGCCACCGCCCAGGCCATCGGCGACTTCGGCCTGATCGTGGCGGGGGATCGGATCCTTGTCGGGTGCTCCGGCGGCAAGGACAGCTACACCTTGCTCCATGTCCTCATGCGGCTCAAGGCGCGGGCCCCCATCGGCTTCGAGCTCGTGGCGGTCAACCTGGACCAGGGGCAGCCCGGCTTCCCGGCCGGGGTGCTGGAGGGCCACTTCCGGTCGGTGGGGGTGCCCTACCGGATGGTGCGCCGGGAGCTCTGGGGCGAGGTGCAGCGGCTCGTCCAGCCGGGGAAGAGCGCCTGCTCGGTCTGCGCCCGGCTGCGCCGCGGCGTCCTCTACAACGTGGCGGTCGAGCTGGGGTGCACCAAGATCGCGCTCGGGCACCACCGGGACGACTTCGTGGAGACCCTGCTCCTCAACGCCCTCTACGCCGGCTCGCTCAAGGCCATGCCGGCGCTGCTCCGCTCGCAGGATGGGCGAAACACCGTCATCCGGCCGCTGGTCTACGTCCCCGAGGAGGAGATCGCAGCCTTCGCCGCGCTCCAGGGCTTCCCCATCGTGCCCTGCGACGTGTGCGGGTCCCAGCCGCAGCTGCGCCGGAGGCGGGTCAAGGCGCTGCTGGCCGAGCTCTGCGCCGAGCACCCCTCGGTGAAGGCCAACATGCTGAACGCCCTGGGCCACGTGGTGCCGAGCCACCTGCTCGACCGCGGGCTGCTGGCCCAGGTGGCCTCCGCGGGCGCCCTGGATCCGTGGCTCGATGCCGGCGACGAGGCGGCGGAGGCGGGCGACGCGCCGCCGTCCTTGCCATCCATAACCCCGGTCCGTAGGATTCCCGGTCCGTGAACTTCTCCTGCGATCAGTGCCAGAAGGCCTACTCCATCGCGGACGAGAAGGTGGCCGGCCGCGCCTTCAAGGTGACCTGCCGGCAGTGCGGCCACGTCATCCAGGTGAAGGCGAGCGGGTCGCCGCTCGCCGCCGCCCCCCGGGCCGCCGCGCCGCCCCCCGCGCCGCCGCGGGCCGCTGCACCGCCC
>JAJYAW010000468.1 GCA_021779335.1 Myxococcales bacterium
CAAGTCCGCGGGACGCCGCGGCGGTGGGCCGGCCGCCGCCGGCCGGGGGGCGCGTCCACCGCGCGGGTCAGTCCGCGTGGGGGTCGGTGCCGGTGGCGCGGGGCCCGTCCAGCCGGCGCAGCTCCCGCTCGTACTCGGCGAGGATGGCCCGCTCGAACCGCTCGCGGGTCTCGGCGTTGAGCGGGTGGGCCACGTCCTTGAAGGTGCCGTCCTTGCGCCGCTTGGCGGGCATGGCCACGAAGAGGCCGCCCGTGCCGTGGATGACCTTGAGATCGCGGACCACGAAGCAGTGGTCCAGCGTGACGGTGACGTACGCCCGCAGCTTCTCCTCGTTCACCGTGAAGACGCGGACCTCGGTGATCTCCATGTGGCCATCCTCGGCGGCCGCTGCGCCGTCCTGGCGACGAGGACCTCGACGTCGCGGCCCTCGACCGCCGCCTCTAGCGCCCTGGCCGCCCGCCGGGCCTCGGCCCGCCCGGCGAAGAGGCCGAAGACGGTGGGACCGCTGCCCGACATCAGCGCGGCGGACGCGCCGGCGCCGATCAGCATCCCACGCAGCGCTCCTAGCGCCGGGTGGCGGGCCACGCAGGGCGCCTCGAGGTCGTTCCCCACCTGGGTCGGCCGGAAGAGGCCGCCGCGGCGAGGCGCGGGCGGGCGGCGCCCGGCGCGGTCCTCGTCGAGCCAGCGGTAGGCCTGGGCGGCGCGGATGGCCAGGGCCGGATCCCGCGGGTAGAGGAGGACCAGGTGCTGGCGCGGCACCGCGGCCGCGGTGAGCCGCTCGCCACGGCCGGCGGCCCAGGCCGGACCGGCCCCGAGGAAGAAGGGGACGTCGGAGCCGACGGCCAGCCCCACCTCGGCGAGCGCCGCCGCGTCGCGGACGGCGCAGGCGCGGGCCAGGCAGCGGAGCACGGCGGCCGCGTCGGAGGAGCCGCCGCCCAGCCCCGCCGTCACCGGCGTCCGCTTGTCGATGCGGATGGCCACGCCGCGGCGCACGCCGAAGCGCGCCCGGAAGGCCTGGGCGGCGCGGGCCGCCAGGTTGCCGGCGCCGTCCAGGTCCGGGCGGCCCGGGACGCGGCAGGTGATCGGCCCGTCGCGCGGCGAGAGGCGGACCTCGACGGCGTCGCCCAGATCGAGCGGCACCATCAGGCTGGCGAGGTCGTGGAAGCCGTCGGCGCGCGGCGGGCCGACGCGGAGGACGAGGTTCACCTTGGCGGGGGCGAGGGTGACGAGGCGCACCGCCCCTCTCTAGCACCGCCGGGCGCGTCCCACATCGGCGGCGAGGTGGTCGGCTGTGGCCGAAGCGGCGCCGGGGTGGCGGGAGTGGCGGCGTCCCACGGGGCAAGGACAACCCGCGCCGTGCGTCGCGGGCCGACGCGCCAACCGCCCGGAACTCCGGCGGTGGAGCCGCGCGCGGCCCGGGCGCCCCGCTGGATCGCGGGGTGCAACGGTGGTGCTCCGGAGGACGTCGATGCCCTGTCCACTCGCCAAGCGCTGCACGCTCCACGACCAGCTCGGGACCCGGAGCGCCCTCACCGTCTGGCAGACGCTCTTCTGCGACAGCGGCTTCGATCGCTGCGCCCGCTACCGGCTGGTGGCGGTGCGGTCCGCCGTCCCCGACGACCTGCTGCCGGACGGCCGCTCGCGCCTGCCGCCCGGCCTGGCCGCGCCGGCGCCGCTCCGGAAGGCCTGAGCGCCCGGGCCCGGGTCGTCGCGCCGGGGCGGCGCTGCTAGAGTGCGCCGCCATGTCGACCCCCGCCTACGACCTCGAGGTCCTCATCTCCGCGGAGCGCATCCGCGCCCGCATCGCCGAGCTCGGCCAGGAGATCGCCCGCCGCCAGGCCAGCCGGCGCCTGGTCTGCGTCGGCGTCCTCAAGGGCAGCTTCATGTTCCTGGCCGACCTGGTGCGCGCCATCCCGCTGCCGGAGCTGGAGGTGGACTTCATCGGCGTCTCCTCCTACGTGGGCACCGAGTCCACCGGCGTGGTGCGGATCACCCACGACCTGGCCCGCAGCATCGAGGGGGAGGACGTGCTGCTGGTCGAGGACATCGTCGACACCGGCCTGACGGTCCGCTACCTGCTCGACAACCTGGCCACCCGCCACCCGCGCTCCCTGCAGGTGGCGGCGCTGCTGGAGAAGCCGGCGCGCGCCAAGGTGCACGTCCCCATCGACTTCCGGGGCTTCACCATCGAGGACCGCTTCGTGGTGGGCTACGGGCTCGACTTCGACGGCCGGCTCCGCAACCTGCCCCACGTGGCCCTGCTCCACCCCAGGTAGCCGCCCGGCCACGACGGGGCGCTATCGCCCCCGGCCGGATCCGGGCGGAGGCGCCGGGCCGGGTGTAACATCCCACGGGTCATGGCCCTCTTCTTCGCGCGCAACGGCGCGGGCGAGCTCCTCGCCCGCTACAGCTTCATCGAGCCCCTCCTGGAGGGGCGGCGGGTCCTGGAGGTCGGCGCGGCCGCCGCGACCGGCGGGGCGAGCGCCCTCCTGCTGGCCGACCGCGGGGCGGCCGCGGTCCTCTCCATCGAGGACGACGAGGCCGCGCTGGCCGCGGCGCGCGCCGCCGGGCACCACCCCTTCGTCCGCTTCGAGGCCGCCGCCCTCGAGGCGCTCAAGCCGGGCGCCTTCGACCTGGTGCTCCTGGCCGACGGCGCGCCGCTGCCGGGCGATCCGGCCCGGCTGCAGGCCCTGCGCCGCCTGCTGGCCGACGGCGGCCACCTGGTGACGGCGCTGGCCGCCCCGGACGGCCGCTCGCTGGCCGACCTGGCCGGCGAGGCCCAGCCCCTGCTGGCGCCCCCCTACGAGGCCTTCGTGACGGCCCTCACCGAGCACTTCCCCTCGGTGGAGGTGGCCACCCAGTCGGCCACGGTGGGCTACGCGCTGGTGCTGCCGCCGGCGAGCGGCGCGGAGCCCGACATCTCGGTCGACCTGGGCCAGTCGGGCGACGCCGAGGCGTCCGCCTGGATCGCCATCTGCGGCGACGAGGCCACCGGCCTCTCCGGCCTGAACCTGGCGGCCATGCCGGTGGCCGCCCTCCTGGAGGCCGCCGCGGCGGCGCGCGAGGCGGCGCGGGCGGCGCTGGCGCAGGGCGAGCCGGC
>JAJYAW010000469.1 GCA_021779335.1 Myxococcales bacterium
GTCCCCTCGGCCTCGCCGCCGCCGCGCGCGAAGTCGGCCAGGCCGAGCCCCTCCGCCGCCAGCAGCCGCGCCTCGCCGGCCGCCGGCTCCCCGCCCGCCGCCTTGAGCTTGTGGCCGAACATGGGGCCGGCCGGGCTCACCTCGAAGGCGGCCACCCGCGGGCCGTCCACCGCCGCGTCCTCGCACAGGAACAGCCCGCCCGAGTCGAGCTTCTTCAGCACGTCCCCCGGCAGCGCGGCCGCGAAGAGGCCGTCGGCCATCCGCTCGGCCAGCCAGCGGTTGAAGAGCGCGGCCTGCAGCGCCGAGAGCGCGAAGCGGCGCAGGAACCGGTCGCGGCCGGCCCGGCGGGCCTCCGGCGGCGGATCCGGCGAGAGGAGGGCGCGGCCCAGCGCGGCGTTGGCGCCGTCCCGGCCGAAGCGCTGCGGGCCGAAGAAGTTGGGCAGGCCGGCCGCCGCCAGGGCCGCGGCGCAGGCGCGGGCGCGCGCGAGGTCGCCGCCGCGCACCACCACCGTGAAGGCGTTGCCGCGGGCGTGGCCGGGCCGGAGCTTGTTCTGGTGGCGCGAGACGGCCAGCACGCGCAGCCCCTCGGCGGCCAGCGCGGCGGGATCGGGGTCGCGCGCCACCGGGAAGCTGAGCCACTGGGTGGTCACGGCGGCCCGGTCCTTCAGGCCGGCGTAGCCGGCGTCGCGCTCCCCGACGCCCAGGGCGCGGGCCAGCTGCCGCACCACCTCGCGGGTGGTCCGGTCGCGCTTCTCCACCTGCAGGTAGAGGTGCGGGCCGGCGCCGGCGGGCAGGTAGGCGGGCAGCTCCTCGACGCGGAAGTCCTCCGGCGCCTCCTTGAGCCGGCCGCCCGAGCCCGGCAGCCCGGCGGTGGCGAAGGGCAGCGCCCCGCCGTCGACCGGCGCCGTCATGCCCCGGCCAGCCCCTCGAGCTGCGACAGCCCGCGCCTCGCCTCGGCCCCGAGCCGCTCGTCGGCCTCGCGCGGGATGCGCTCGCCGGCCAGGTACAGGTAGAAGAAGAGCAGCTCGCGCAGGGCGTCGAAGAGGAGGCGCGGCGCCTCGCCGTCCAGGTCGGACCGCGGCGCGGACGGGGCGCGCAGCGCCGCCAGGTTGGCCAGCAGGGCGGCCTGGTCCAGCCCGCCGTCCGGCCCGAGGACCAGGCGCCGGAAGAGCGGGGCGAAGGGGGCGGCCTCGTCGGAGAGGTGGGTCCGCACCGCCGCCAGGAAGGCCGGCCGCTGCGCCTCGGCCACCGCCGCCGCCACGGCGCGCAGCAGCCCGTCCATGCCGGCCGCGATGGCGGGCAGCCTGGCGCCCGGCGCCCCCGAGGCCGCGGCCGGCTCGGTCACCGCCTCGAGGTAGCCCGCCTCGGCGAGGTGGTAGAGGATCTTGGTGGCGTCGAAGGTGTTGAGGTGGGCCGCGGTGGCCACCTGCGCCACGGTGCGCTGGCCGTCCACCAGCGCCAGGAGCTGCTGCTCCACCGCCTTGAGCGTGACGGGCCGCCGGGGCTCGCGGCGGCGCAGGAAGGCGTCCGGGCCGGGGATGCGCGCCTGGAAGAGCGAGAGCTCGTCGATGCGCCGGATCCCGTCCATCAGGAGGGACTGGGTGGAGACGGCCAGCGGCGCCCCCGGCCGGTCCGCCACCTCCTCGTCGAGGAGCCAGAAGATCCCCTCGCGCGAGAGCAGGATGGCGTGGAAGACCGCGGTGACCTGCTCGTGGAAGCACTTCCACAAGTCGTTGGCGGAGAGGTCGCCCCGGTCGACCATGGTCTTGCCGAGCGGGCGGCCCCCCAGCGAGGCCTCCGCCACCTGCGCCGCGGAGGCGAAGCCCAGCTTGACGGCCACCTCGCCGATGCGCTCCCCGGGCACGCTCGACCGGGCGGAGCGGACCTCGCCGTCCTTGAAGGCGATGGCGCGCTCGGCGCCCGGCGAGGCCACCGTGAGCAGGCCGGAGAGGCGCGACTGGTGCACGAAGGCGATGAAGTCGGCCAGCGGGAAGCCGGAGAGGTCGCCGCTCAGCGTGACGCGCGGGCGGGCCGAGGCGCCGCCGCCGGGCGGCAGGCGCCGGGCCAGCAGCAGGTCGGGGGCGCAGGGCAGCAGGGTGAAGCGGCCGGCGCGGTCGGCCAGCGCGCGCCGCACCTGGTCGCCCACCGGCGCGACCCGCCCGTGCGGGTCGATGTCGAGGAAGTCCGCCACCGGCGCCCCCTACTCGTCCCGCGCCCAGCCGCCGTGCTCCAGCCACTCCTCCTCGTCCTGGAGCGTGAACTCGAGCATCCACTCGGAGAGGTCGGGCAGCGCCAGCCGCCGGCCGTCGAAGAAGAGGGTGGGCGTGCCGCGCAGCCCGGCGGCGCGCGCCTCGGCCTGCGAGGCCTTCACCCTGGCGAGCAGCCGCCCCGAGGCCAGCGCCGCCGCCAGCCCCTCCGGATCCTTGCCGAGCTCGCGCGCCCAGTCGCCGAGCACGTCCACCGAGGCGTGCGGCGCGCCGAAGATCTTGTCGTGGAACGGCCAGAAGATGCCCTGCTCGCGCCCCCACTCGCCCGCCTGGGCCGCCTCGTACGACCCGGGGTGGCTGTCGAGGGGGAAGGGCTTGTAGAAGAGCTTCACCCGCCCGGGCCGGTCCTCCACGAACTTCTCCAGCTCGGGCCGGAAGCGCTGGCAGTAGGGGCAGGTGAAGTCGGAGAACTCCACCACGGTGACCTTGGCGGTGGGCTGGCCGAGCGGCGGGCCGAAGTCGGCCACGTCCAGCTTGGCGCGCTTGGGCGCGTCGAAGGAGGCGTAGTAGTCGGTGACGAGCCGCTCGAGCTCCGGGCCCTTGGCCCCGCCGGCGGCCAGCCGCGCGGCCAGGCGGGCCATGCGCTTGCCGTGCAGGCAGTCGCCGGGGCCGCGCAGGCACTGCGAGACGGTGTGCGGCACGCCGCAGTAGCAGTACGTGTCCCTGGCCCAGGCCGCCACGAGCTGGCGCTGCGCCTCCGAGAGCCCGTCGAGCGGGATCCCGGGGAGGGTCCCCTCCGGCGTGGTCGGCTCGGGGAGCGGCGCGGCCGGGCTCGCGGCGGCGGGGAGGGCCGGCGCGGGCGGGCCGACGCCGGCGGCGCCTTCG
>JAJYAW010000036.1 GCA_021779335.1 Myxococcales bacterium
GGTGCACGGCGCGGCGGGAGATCTGGCCGCGGCGCGCCACGGCCAGCGCGGGCTGCTCGCGTCGGATCTCGGCGAGGCCCTCGGGCAGGTCTGGGCGGCATGGGGCCGCTAGGCGCGCGGGCGGCGGGCTCCGGCGGCGCCGGACGGGGGCCCCTGGCCCTCACCTCCAGGTCGGCCGCGGCCACCACGCGCCTGGGGATCCGGCTCGGTCGGCTGCTCCGCCCGGGCGACCTCGTGGCGCTGGTCGGCGACCTGGGCGCCGGCAAGACGCAGCTCACCCGCGGCGCCTGCGAGGGGGCCGGGGTGGCGGCGGGCGCGGTCTCCTCGCCCACCTTCGCCATCGTCCAGACCTACCCGGGGCGCCTGCCCGTCCACCACGCCGACCTCTACCGGCTGGGAGACCTCGACGAGCTCCACGCCACCGGCTTCATGGACCTCCTGGGCGGCGACGGGGCGCTGCTGGTGGAGTGGGCCGATCGGATCGCCGGGTGGCTGCCGCCGGAGCACCTGATCCTGCGGCTCTCCGAGGTGGCGGGACACCCCTCGTGGCGCCGCGTCGAGCTCCTCCCGGCCGGAGCGCGGCACCAGGCGCTGGCCCGCGCCCTGACGCGCCCGGTGCCGAGGTCGGGCCCGGCTGCGGAGGCGAAGGCCCCGCCGAGGGCGAGGCCGCGGGCGGGCGCCGGGCGCCGCCCACCCCGATAGATCGGCGGCCAGGCTCGCGCGTTGATCGAGACCACACCACCGGAGGAGCACCACATGTCCACCCCCCAGGCCGCCGTCCTCATCACCGCCCTCGGCGCGCTCCTGGCGCCGCCGGCGCCGGCGCGCGCCGCCGACGTCCAGGCGCCTTCCCGCGTCGACGCGGTCACCGTCTACCGCGCGGCGGCCCGCGTCACGCGGGTGGCGCGGCTCGACCTGCCGGCCGGTGACAGCCGCATCCTGCTGGAGGGGCTGCCGGCCGGCCTCGACGACGGCTCGCTCCGCGTCGAGGGGAAGGGGACCGCCCACGCGCGGGTCTTCGGGGTCACCGCCGAGCCCTTCACCCGGGCCGAGTCGGCCCTGCCCGAGGTGCGCGCCGCCGAGGCGCGGCTGGAGGAGCTCCGCGAGGGGGACCGCGCCCTCGACGACCGGATCGCCCAGGCCAAGGCGCGCGGCAAGTTCGCCGAGTCGCTCCGCGCCAGCTACTCCGAGGAGCGGGCCCGGAACCTGGCGCTGCGGCCGGTGAGCACCAGGGAGTGGTCCGACCTCGTCGGGTTCGTGGAGGCGCAGCTCACCGCGGCCGCGGCCGAGGTGCGCCAGGCGGAGGCGCAGAAGCGCGAGCTGGCCGGGCGGCTCGCCGCCGCGCGCGCCGCCCTCGCCAAGCTGGTGGCCAAGCGGAGCGAGACCACCAAGGTGGTGGCGGTGGAGGTGAGCACGGCGAAGGGCGGCACGCTGGAGCTGGCGGTCAGCTACCTGGTCCAGGCCGCCTCCTGGCAGCCGCTGTGGGACGCGCGCCTCCTGCCGGAGACCTCCACGGTCGAGCTCACCTTCCTCGGCGCCGTGAGCCAGCGCACCGGCGAGGACTGGACCGAGGCGCGCCTGGCCGTCTCCACCGCGGAGCCGGGGCGCGGGCTCTGGGTGCCGGAGCTCTCGCCGCTCTGGCTGCAGGCGGCGCCGCCGCCGCGGCCGATGGTGGCGCGCGGCCTGGCGCCGATGGCCGCCCCGCCGCCCCCGCGCCTCGCCAGGGCCGAGGCGAAGGCGCTCGAGGACGTCGAGGCCGCGCCGCCGGAGCAGGAGGCGGTCATGGAGGCGCCGGCGGCGGAGGCGGCCATGGGGCTGCTGGCCGCGACCTTCACGGCGCCGCGCCGCGAGACGGTGGACGGCGCCGGGCGGGCCCGCACCCTCACCCTGGCCCGCTACACGCTCAAGGCCGAGGTGACCCGCGCCGCCGCGCCGAGGGTCGATCCCGCCGCCTACCTCACCGCCAGGCTCCAGAACGACACCGGCGTGCCGCTGCTCCCGGGGCTGGCCAGGGTCAGCGTGGGCGACGAGTTCGTGGGCCGCGCCCCGCTGGCCGCCACCCCGCCGGGCGGCGAGCTCAGCCTGGCCTTCGGCGCCGACGGCCGGGTCGAGGTGGAGCGCCGCGTGCTGGAGCGGCGCCACGAGACGGCCGGCCTGCTCACCAAGGAGGACGTCGTCCGCTACCGCGTGCGCACCACCGTGAAGAGCCGCTACGCCACGCCCACCACGGTGCGGCTGCTGGAGCTCGTGCCGGTGAGCCGCGACGAGGCCATCCAGGTGAAGGTCCTCGACGGCACGACGCCGGCCACCCGCGAGGATCCGGAGCGGCCGGGCGTGCGCATCACCGAGCTCACCCTGCAGCCCAGGGAGGAGCGGGTGCTCGAGCTCCGCTACGAGGTCCGCTTCCCGCGCGGCCTGCAGGTGCAGGGGCTGGAGTAGGGCCGGCGGGCCTCAGCGCCGGCGCGGCGAGGGGAGGAGCCCGCCCCTCACCACGCGGGCGCCGTCGTCGGTGCCCACGAACCCGCCCTCCGGCACCGGCTGCCAGGCCACCCGGCCGAAGGGCTCGCTGGCCACCACGAGGGCGTGCTCCGGGCCGAGGGCCGTGGCCAGGTGGAGGTCGCGGCCGCGCCTGCAGGCGGCCAGGAGGCGGCCGTCGGAGACCAGGAAGTTGAGCGAGGACGGGCGCTCGGCGCCGCCGTCGGCCAGCCGCGCCAGCGTGGCGGTGGTGGCGGCCAGCGCGGCCCGGACGTCGGCCAGCCCGGCCCGGTCGAGGCGGCAGCGGGCCCGCAGGCGCGAGAGGAACAGCAGGAAGCAGCGCTCGCTGTCGGTGTCGCCGCGCAGCGCGGCGCGCAGCGACCGGTCGATCTCCGCCTCCACGGCGGCGCGCAGCCGGTCCGAGCGGCCGAACCCGGCCACCGTGCCGTTGTGGGCGAAGACCCAGCGCCCGTGGACGAAGGGGTGGGTGTTGGCCTCCGTCACCGGCCCGACGCTGGCGTCGCGGACGTGCGCCACCACGATGCGGGCGTGGGCCGCCTGCGCCGCCTCGACGAAGGCCTGGTCGGCGTGGGCGGGCAGGAGGCCGCGCCGGACCACCACGCGCCGGCCCTGGTACCAGGCGATGCCCCAGCCGTGCGGGTGCCGGTGGCTCTGGAACCTGAGCGCGTTCCGCTCGCGGCAGAGCGCCTGGCAGCGGTCCAGGTCGGGCGGGGCGTGCTGGCCGAAGAGGCGGCACATGGTCCCGGGGACGATAGCAGCCCGGTCGCAAGTCGGCCGCGGCCGGGCGGGGCGGTCCAGGCCGGTGGGGGGGGGGGCGAGACCGCGGCGCAGCGGGGCGCGGCCGACCGGGGCGACCTCGACGCGCCGCGTCTGCTAGGATGCGCCCCCTTCATGAACGACCGGCTCTTCATCTCCACGCTGCGGCTGCTCCCCAAGAACGCGCTGTCGCGCCTGGTGGGGCGGCTCACCGACGCCCGGCTGCCCGCCGCGCCGCTGCGGGCGGCCATGCGCCGCTTCGCCCGCGCCTACCGCATCGACCTCGACGAGTGCCCGCCGCTCGAGACCTACCCGACCTTCGGGCGGTTCTTCGCCCGGCCGCTGCTGCCCGGGCGGCGCCCCATCGCGCCAGGCGGCGAGGTGGTGGTCTCGCCGGTGGACGCGCTGGTGTCCGAGACCGGGGTGGCCACGGCCGGCCGGCTCGTCCAGGCCAAGGGGATCGACTACGGGGTGGACGCCCTGCTCGGCGACGCCGCGCTGGGGGCGGCCTTCGAGGGCGGCGCCTGGGCCACCCTCTACCTGTCGCCGCAGGACTACCACCGCATCCACTTCCCCCTCGGCGGGCGGGTCACCGGCTGGCGCTACGTGCCCGGGCGGCTCTGGCCGGTCAACGCCGCCTCGGTGCGGCAGGTGCCCGGGCTCTTCACCGTGAACGAGCGGCTGGTGGTCCTGCTCGAGTCGCCGCTCGGGCCGGTGGCCATCGTCTCGGTGGGCGCCACGGTGGTGGGCCGGGTGCGGGCCAGCTTCGACCCGGCCGTCCCCTGCACCGACCAGGCGGGCGCGCGGGGCGTCCAGGCCCACGACTACGCCGAGCCGCGCCCGGTGGAGAAGGGCGCGGAGCTCGGCGCGTTCGAGATGGGCTCCACCGTCATCCTGGTCTTCGCCCCCGGGCGCGTCGCGCTCGATCCCGGGCTGGTGCCGGGCGCGCGGGTGCGGGTCGGGCAGGCCATCGGCGGGCCGACGAGGACGGCATGAGCGTCAAGATCAGCGGCGTGAAGGGGATGAACGACGTGCTGCCGGCCCAGGTCGGCCGCTGGCACGAGCTCGAGGCGGTGGCGCGCGAGGTCTTCGCCCTCTACGGCTACCGCGAGGTGCGCACCCCGGTGGTGGAGCCGCACGCCCTCTTCGCCCGCGGCGTGGGCGAGGCCACCGACATCGTCTCCAAGGAGATGTACGTCTTCGAGGACAAGGGCGAGGACCGGCTGGCGCTGCGCCCCGAGGGGACGGCCGGCACCGTGCGGGCCTTCATCGAGCACGGCGCCTACGTGGAGGGCCCCCAGAAGTGGTTCTACATGGGGCCCATGTTCCGCCGCGAGCGGCCGCAGAAGGGGCGCTACCGGCAGTTCCACCAGATCGGCTGCGAGGCCTTCGGCGTCGCCGAGCCCGCCATCGACGCCGAGCAGATCGCCATGCTCGACGACTACCTGTCCCGGCTGGGCGTGAAGGCCACCCTCAAGCTCAACTCGGTGGGCGATCCGGCCTGCCGCCCCGCCTACCTCGACCTCCTGCGCGGCTACCTGTCGGCGCACGCCGCCGCGCTCTGCGGCGACTGCCGCGAGCGGACCCAGAAGAACCCGCTGCGCGTGCTCGACTGCAAGGTGCCGACCTGCCAGCCGGTGCTGGAGCGGGCGCCTCGCCTCGCCGAGCACCTCTGCCAGGGCTGCCGCGACCACTTCGAGGCCGTCCAGGCCGGGCTGGGCGCGCTCGGCGTCGCCTTCACCGTCGAGCCGCGCCTGGTGCGCGGGCTCGACTACTACGTCCGCACCGCCTACGAGTTCACCTCGGACGCCCTGGGCGCGCAGTCGGCGGTGGCCGGGGGGGGGCGCTACGACGGGCTGGTCGAGACGCTGGGCGGGCCGCCCACCCCTGGCATCGGCTTCGCCCTCGGCGCCGAGCGGCTCACGCTCATCCTGGAGGCCATGGGCCGCCCGGTGCCGGCGGCGCGGCCGGAGGTCTTCCTCATCTCGGCCGACGCCCCCGGGGCCGTGGCGGTCCTGGGGCTCGCGGCGACGCTGCGCCGGGCCGGCGTGGCCTGCGATCTCGACGCCCGCGGCGGCAAGTTCGCCCGCCAGATCCGGCAGGCCGAGCGGGTGGGGGCGCGCTTCGCCCTGGTCCTGGGAGGCCAGGAGCTGGCGGCCGGCGAGGCCAAGCTCCGGGACATGGCCACCCGCGCCGAGACGCCGGTGAAGCTCGCCGACCTGGCCGCCGTGCTGTCGAAGGGGCGGTAGGCCCCGTCCGCGCGGGCGGGCCGCCGGAGCCGCCCGCGGGACAGCCTCCACGCCGCCAGGCCCCCGTGATCTCCCTCCTCGTCATCGCCGGCCCCACCGCGTCGGGCAAGAGCGCGCTGGCGGTCGAGCTGGCGCGCCGCCTCGCCGGCGAGGTGGTGGGGGCCGACTCGCAGCAGCTCTACCGGGCGCTCGACGTCGGGACGGCCAAGCCGACGCCGGCCGAGCGGGCCGCCGTGCCGCACCACCTCGTCGACGTGGCGGAGCCCGGCGAGTGGATGGACGCGGCCCGCTACGTGGCGCTGGCCGACGCGGCCGTCGCCGCCATCGCCGGGCGCGGCGCGCTCCCGGTGGTGGTCGGCGGCACCGGGCTCTACCTGCGGGCGCTGCTGCACGGCGTGGTGGCGGCGCCGGGGCGAGACCCGGAGCTGCGGGCCCGGCTGGAGGCCGAGGCGGCGCTGCGCGGGCGGCCGGCGCTCCACGCCCGGCTGGCCGCCATCGATCCCGCCGCGGCGGCCCGCATCCGCGAGAACGACCTGGTCCGCATCGTCCGCGCCCTCGAGATCGCCGCCGGGGGCCGGCTCCCCTCCGAGCTGCACGCCGAGCACGCCTTCCGGCCGGACCGCTACCGGGCCCTCTTCCTGGCGCTCGACCCGCCCCGCGCGGCGCTCCACGCCCGCATCGACGCCAGGGTCGAGGAGATGTTCCGCGGCGGCCTGCTCGAGGAGGCCCGCGCCCTGCTGGCCAGGTTCGGCTCGCCGCTGCCGGGGCGGCTCCCCATCGGCTACGCCGAGGCGGCCGCGGTGGTGGAGGGGACGCTGCCGCTCGCCGAGGCGGTGCGGCGGGTCCAGGCGGCCCACCGGCAGTACGCCCGGCGGCAGCTGGTCTGGCTGCGGCGCGAGCCCGGCGTCGAGTGGCTGGCCCCGCCGCACGACGCGGCGGCGCTGGCGCGCCGCGTCATGGGGTGGCGTCTCGCTCCGTGAATTCGGCCGGGGGCCATGCTATGAGCCCCCCCGTGCAAAAGCCCACGTTCGCCCTCGACTTCGAGCGCCCGCTGCTGGCCCTCGAGTCCAAGATCGCGGAGTTGAAGGAGCTGTCCGGCGGAGCCCAGGTCGACTTCTCCGACGAGATCCTGAAGCTGGAGCGCAAGGCCAAGAAGCTGCAGGCCGAGATCTTCAGCGACCTGACGCCCTGGCAGACGGTGCAGATGGCGCGCCACCCGCAGCGCCCCTACACGCTCGACTACCTGAGGGCGCTCTTCACCGACTTCTTCGAGATCGAGGGAGACCGGCGCTTCGCGGCCGACCGCGCCATCGTGGCCGGCTTCGCGCGCTTCGACGGGCAGCCGGTGGTCGTGATGGGCCACCAGAAGGGGCGCACCACCAAGGAGAACATGCTGCGCAACTTCGGCATGCCCCGCCCCGAGGGCTACCGCAAGGCGCGCCGCCTCTTCGACCTGGCCGACCGGTTCCGCATGCCGGTCCTCGTCTTCATCGACACGCCGGGCGCCTACCCGGGCATCGGCGCCGAGGAGCGCGGGCAGGCCGAGGCCATCGCGGTGAACCTGGAGGTCATGTCCTCGCTCGGCGTGCCGACCATCTCGGTGGTGATCGGCGAGGGGGCCTCCGGCGGCGCCCTCGGCGTGGGCGTGACGAGCCGCATCCTCATGCTGGAGTACAGCTGGTACAACGTCATCTCGCCGGAGAGCTGCAGCGCCATCCTCTACCGCGACCCGGGCCAGGCCAAGAAGTCGGCCGACGCCCTCAAGCTCACCGCCCGGGACCTGGCCGGCTTCGGCATCACCGACGAGATCGTCCAGGAGCCGGCCGGGGGCGCGCACCGCGACCCGGCCCTGGCGGCCAAGAACGTGGGCGACGCCATCCGCCGTCACCTGGCGCAGCTCAAGGCGATGTCGCCGGAGCAGCTCGTGGCCGACCGCTACCGGAAGTTCCGGGCCATCGGCGTCTACACCCAGGACGAGTAGGCCGGCGGGCCGATCCGGCGGGCGCGGGGCCGGGGTTGGTGTGGTATGCCAGCCCGGCCATGCCTCTCGTCCCGCCCAACGTCGCCTCGCTGACGCCGTACGTCCCCGGCAAGCCCATCGAGGAGGTCGAGCGCGAGCTCGGCATCTCGGGGGTCGCCAAGCTCGCCTCCAACGAGAACGCCCTGGGCCCCTCGCCCCTGGCCCTGGCCGCGGCCCGCGAGGCGGCCGGGCGGGCGCACCTCTACCCGGACGGCTCGGCCTACCTGCTGCGCCACGCGCTGGCCGAGCGGCTCGGCGTCGCCTTCGAGGAGGTCTTCGTCGGCAACGGCTCGAACGAGCTCATCGAGCTCGTGGTCCGCACCTTCACCTGCCCCGGCGAGGAGGTGCTCACGTCGGCCGGCAGCTTCGTGGCCTACCGCCTGGCGGCCCAGGCCCACGGCCGCGCCTTCGTCGAGGCGCCCATGAAGGCGCGCTTCCACTACGATCTCTCCGCGCTGCGCGCCCGCCTCGGGCCCGCCACCAAGGTCGTGTTCCTGGCCAACCCGGACAACCCCACCGGCACCTGGCTCACCGCGGCGGAGCTGACGCCCTTCCTGGAGGCGGTGCCGCCGGCGACGCTGGTGGTGCTGGACGAGGCCTACGTCGAGTTCGTGGACGCGCCCGGCTTCCCGGACTCGCTGGCGCTGCGCCGCCGCTTCCCCAACCTCATCGTCCTGCGCACCTTCTCGAAGATCTACGGCCTGGCCGGCCTGCGGCTGGGCTACGGCGTGGCCCGCGCCGAGCTGGTCGGGTTCCTCGACCGGGTGCGCGCCCCCTTCAACACCAGCCTGGTGGCCCAGGCGGCCGGGGTGGCCGCGCTCGCCGACGAGGCGCACGTGGCGCGCAGCCGCGCCCTGGTGCGGGAGGAGCGCCCCTTCCTCGCGGCCGGGCTGGCCGCGCTGGGTGCCACCGTCGTCCCCTCGCAGGGCAACTTCCTGCTCGTCGACCTCCCCGGCACCGACGGCGCGCAGGTGTTCCAGGCGCTGCTCCGCGAGGGCGTGGTGGTGCGGCCGGTGGGCGGCTACGGGTTCCCCACCTGCCAGCGCATCACGGTGGGGCTGCACGGGGAGAACCAGCGGCTGCTGGCCGCCCTCGGGAAGGTCCTGGGCCGGTGAGCGCGCGCCCCTTCATCGTGGCCATCGACGGGCCGGCCGGGGCCGGCAAGTCGAGCGCCTCGCGCGCGCTGGCGGCCCGGCTCGCCTTCGCCCTGGTGGACACCGGCGCCATCTACCGGACGGTGGCGCTGGCCGCCAGCCGCCAGGGCATCGGCTTCGACGAGGACGCCCGGCTCGGCCCGCTCCTGCCGACGCTCTCCATCCGCTTCGCCCCTCCCGCCGAGCCCGGCGGCGCGCAGCAGGTCTTCCTGGGCGGGGAGGACGTCTCGGCCGCCATCCGCACGCCGCCCATGTCGCTGGGGGCCAGCGCCGTCTCGGCCCGGCCGGTGGTGCGGGCCGGCCTGCTCGGGCTGCAGCGGCGGCTGGCCGCCTCGCCGGAGAACCGCGGCGCGGTGCTGGAGGGGCGGGACATCGGCACCGTCGTCTTCCCGGACGCCGACCTCAAGGTCTTCCTGACCGCCACCGAGGACTGCCGGGCGCGGCGCCGCTTCCTGGAGCTGCAGGGGAAGGGCGATCCATCCACCTACGAGCAGGTGCTGGAGGAGCAGCGGCGGCGCGACAAGAACGACAGCGAGCGCGAGGCGGCGCCGCTCCGCCCCGCCGCCGACGCGCGCATCTTCGACAGCTCCGGCGTCCCGCTCGCCGAGGTGGTGGAGCAGCTGGCCCGCGAGGTGGAGGCCACGCTCCGCGCCCGCGGGGGCGGCCGGTGACCGAGCGGGCGTACGGCGAGCGGGAGTGCGGCAGCTGCCGCCTCTGGCGCGCCATCCTCGCGGACGAGCGCGGCCCCATCGGGCCGTGCCGCCTGCAGGTCCGCACCGGCGACTTCCCGGGCACCGCCCCCACCTGCGAGCGCTACCTGGCCCGCTCCGCCGCCATCCCGAGCGCGCCGCCGCCGGAGCCGGAGCGGCGCCGGCGCGTCCGGGAGCTCCGGCCGGTGGTGGTCCACCGCCCGGGGGATCCGACCCCGGTGAGGGCCCACGTCCCCGCCGGAACTCCAACGCAAGGTCCCACGCTGCCAGAGGAGCTCACCGACATGACCCGCGAGGAGTTCGCCCAGGCCATCCGCGACGTGCTGCACGAGGAGAGCGCAGACGTCAAGCTGGCCAACAAGTGGGAGGGCGGTACCATCGTCCTCAAGCCCGGGGATCCCGGCACGGCCCCCAAGGAGCTGCCGCTCGACGCGCTGCTCCACAAGGTGGTCATGATCCGCGACCGGCTCCGCGTGCTGGAGGCCAAGATCAACGCCCACGAGAAGCTGAGCGACGCCGAGAAGGTGGACTTCCAGCAGTACGTCACCCGCTGCTACGGGTCGCTCACCACCTTCAACGTCCTCTTCAAGGACGAGAAGGACAAGTTCGTGGGCGAGAAGGGCGCGGGCGCGTAGCGGCCCGAAACGTCCGTTGATTGAAGCGCGGCCCGCCCCCGTTATATGAGGGCCCGCGAGGTGGCCCGATGGACGTGAAGATCGCCCGCACCGCCGGCTTCTGCTGGGGGGTGCGCCGCACGGTGGACCAGGTGATGGCGGTGGCCGACCAGGCCCACGGCCCGGTGGTCACGCTCGGCCCCATCATCCACAACCCGCAGGCGGTGGCCCGCATGCGCGACAAGGGCGTGGGCACCGTCAACGCCATCGCCGACGTGGCCAACGGCACCACCGTGGTGGTGCGCACCCACGGCGCCGTGCAGAGCGAGCTCGAGGCGGCGCGGGCCCGCGGCCTCGAGGTGGTGGACGGCACCTGCCCCTACGTGAAGTACCCCCAGGCCATGGCGCAGCGGCTCTCCAAGGAGGGCTACCACCTCGTCATCGTGGGCGACGCCAACCACGCCGAGGTGAAGGGCGTGGTCTCCTACGCCGAGGGGCCCTGCACGGTGGTCAAGCCGGGCGGCCCCATCCCGGACATCAAGGACAAGAAGGTGGCGGTCATCGCCCAGACCACCTGCATCGGCGCCGAATTCGAGCGGGTGGTGGGGGCGCTGGCCCTGCGCCACAAGGAGGTCCGGGCCGTCAACACCATCTGCAACGACACCGAGGAGCGGCAGGCCGACGCCCGGGCGCTGGCCGCCGAGGTGGACGCCGTGGTGGTGGTGGGGGGCAAGAACAGCGCAAACACCCGCCACCTCGCCGAGATCTGCCGGGCCATCCAGCCCAGGACCTGGCACGTCGAGACGGAGGAGGAGCTGGAGCCGGCCTGGTTCGAGGGGTGCCGCCTGGTGGGGCTCTCGGCCGGCGCCTCCACCCCGGACTGGGTGGTGGAGGGCGTGGCCGGCTGGCTCCGGCAGCGGGGCTGACCCGGCGGGTGCCCGGCCGGCTTTCCCGTGCGGTGGCGCGCCGTTGACGCCTCATTTTCGGGCGTGTAGGGTGCGCCTTCCAATTTCGCCGGGATGAGCCCGGCGAACGACGCGCGCCCCGATCCCCGGGCCGCGGCGAGACCTGAACCAGGGGCAATACGTGGCGACGCCGGCAGCGCAGGTCCCTCCCGCCGGCGGCCACCAGAAAGCACAGAGTCCACCCGAATGGAGAATCAGATTCCCGTCACGGCCGAGGCCGAGGTCGAAGATTTTGCCGCCATGTTCGCCGCCAGCGAGGCGCAGCAGGGCCCCGTCGAGGAGGGCAAGGTCGTCAGCGGCACCGTCATCCAGCTGACCAAGGACTACGCCGTCATCGACATCGGCTACAAGTCCGAGGGCCAGGTGGCGATGAACGAGTTCGCCCCGGGGCCCGGCGGCGAGCTCGGCGTCAAGATCGGCGACAAGGTCGAGGTGCTCGTCGAGTCCCGGGAGAACGACACCGGGATGGTCGTCCTCTCCAAGGAGAAGGCCGACAAGATGCGCATCTGGGACGAGATCTCGGCCGCCTGTGAGCGGGACGAGCTCGTCGAGGGCGTCATCGTCGGGCGCGTCAAGGGCGGCCTCTCGGTGGACATCGGCGTCAAGGCCTTCCTGCCCGGCTCCCAGGTGGACATCCGCCCGGTGCGGAACCTGGACAAGCTGATCGGCGAGAAGTTCAAGTTCAAGGTCATCAAGTTCAACAAGAAGCGGGGCAACATCGTGCTGTCCCGCCGCGTGCTCCTGGAGAAGGAGCGCGAGGAGCTGAAGAAGGAGACCCTCAAGAACCTGAAGGAGGGGGCCATCCTCAAGGGCGTGGTCAAGAACCTCACCGACTACGGCGCCTTCATCGACCTGGGCGGCATCGACGGCCTGCTGCACGTGACCGACATGTCCTGGGGCCGCATCGGCCACCCCAGCGAGATGTTCGAGGTGGGCCAGGAGGTCCGCGTCGTCGTCCTCAAGTTCGACCCGGCCTCCGAGCGCGTCAGCCTGGGCCTCAAGCAGATCCAGGAGGACCCGTGGCACCGCGCCGACGAGAAGTACCCGGTCGGCACCCGCGTCAAGGGCAAGGTGGTCAGCCTGACCGACTACGGCGCGTTCATCGAGCTGGAGCAGGGCGTCGAGGGGCTGGTGCACGTCTCGGAGATGAGCTGGACCAAGCGGGTCAAGCACCCGTCCAAGCTCGTCAACCAGGGTGACCAGGTCGAGGCGGTCGTGCTCGACATCGACCCCAAGGCCAAGCGGATCAGCCTCGGCATGAAGCAGATCGAGGCCAACCCGTGGACGCTGCTGGAGGACAAGTACCCCATCGGCACCACCATCCGCGGCGAGGTCCGCAACGTCACCGACTTCGGCATCTTCGTCGGCGTCGAGGAGGGCATCGACGGCCTGGTGCACGTGTCCGACATCTCCTGGACCGAGCGGATCAAGCACCCGGGCGAGAAGTTCAAGAAGGGCGACGTGGTCGAGGCCGTGGTGCTCAACATCGACGTCGAGAACGAGCGCTTCAGCCTGGGCGTCAAGCAGGCCAACCCGGATCCGTGGACCACGCTGGCCGAGCGGCACCCGGTCGGCTCCAAGGCCAAGGGCAAGGTCACCAAGGTCACCGACTTCGGCGCCTTCGTGGAGCTCGAGCCGGGCATCGAGGGGCTGGTGCACGTCTCCGAGATGAAGGACGAGCGGGTCGAGAACCCCCGCGACGTGGTCAAGGAGGGCGACGAGATCGACGTCAAGGTCATCGACATGGACCTGCAGGAGCGCAAGGTGGCGCTCTCGATCAAGGCGCTCAACCGCGACGGCGGCGAGGACGACTACCGCGAGTACCTGCGCAAGCAGGGCGACGGCCGCGCCCGCCTCGGCGACCTGATGGAGAAGTTCAACCGGAGGAAGTAGCCCCGGTCCGCCGGCGCGCCCCCTGGCGCGCCGCGGGAGGTGACGCGGGCGGCTCCCCTCCGGGTGGGCCGCCCGCTCTCGTCTGGGGGGCCGCCAGGGCGCGCCGCCCCGGCGGGCGCCCGGCC
>JAJYAW010000470.1 GCA_021779335.1 Myxococcales bacterium
TGGCGCGTCGCCGACCCCCTCCGGTGGCGCGGCCGCCGCCGGCCGTCGCGCGAGCAGGCCAGCTGCCGCTCCACCGCCAGCCGGAAGGCGGCGCGCATGGGGGCGAACCGGGCCGGGTCGGCCTCCAGGGCGCCGAGCGCCTCGGCCACCGCGTCGATGGTGCTGAGGTGCCCCTCGGCCGGCTCCGCTCGCAGCCCGGCGTAGCCGCTCGGCGCGGCCGTCCCGGGCGCGATGGCGACGCGCGGCAGGGCCGCCAGGCGCGGGTTGCGCGCCAGGAGCTTCAGCGCCTGGGGCCAGGTCGAGTCGACCACCAGGAGCGTGCGCGGCGGTGCGGCCGCCAGCGCGCCGGCCGGGGTGGCCCCCTCGCCGGGGAAGAGCAGGGCGGTGCCGGGCTCCGCGCAGAGCGCCGCCACCCGCGGGTGCTCGTCGAAGCGCACCCCCTGGATGAGCTCCGAGCCGGGCAGCGCCGCGTGGCAGAGCCAGGCGCTGCAGATGGCCAGCCGGGCCTCCCGCGGGTGCTGGAGGATGACGACGCGGGTGCGGGCCGGGAGGAGCGGCAGGTGCTCGCAGACGCAGAAGGCGACGGGCCTGAGGCAGCGGCGGCAGGTCTCTCTCACCGCGCCACCCATACCCCACCTCCCCCTACCCGCCCAGCCACCGGGTCGGGACGGCCCCCCCTCCGGCCCGGGTGCACCGTGAGAATGGCAGGTGACAGCGTCAGACCCCTTCGGTACGTTGCGCCGCCGCTTTCCACCAACCGAGGGGTTTCATGACCAAGCGCATCGCTCGTCTCGTCACCGCCCTGTCGCTCGCCGCCCTGCTGGCGCCCGTCGCCGCCCGCGCCGAGTTCGGCACCACCAACTTCCAGCTGCTTCAGGGCTTCAACTTCAACGACAACCAGCTGGGCTACAACACGGCGGGTGGGGGCATGACGACGCTCACCATCAACCACTTCAGCACCTGGTCCTACGGCGACAACTTCGCCTTCGTGGACATGTACCGCGGCAAGTTCCTCGACCTGGCCGACGGGCCCACCGGGAACCGGGCGCTCGTCTACACCGAGTGGCACCCGCGCCTGTTCCTCAACAAGCTCGGCGCGCCCACCCCCTCCTTCGTCAAGAACTGGGGGCTGGCGGGCGAGCTCAACTACAGCAACGGCTTCTACGCCCTGCTGGCCGGCGTCGGCTTCGACCTCGCCATCCCGGGCTTCCAGGTGGCCGGCCTGAACCTCTACTACCGCGACGCCTTCGTGGCGGCCGCCTCCGCCCAGTACACCAGCACCTGGCAGATCTCGCCGTTCTGGGACGTGCCCTTCAAGACCGGGCCCCTGAGCTGGGACTTCTCCGGCTTCGTGGACATCACCACCGACCACGACAAGAAGATCGACGTCATGGCGCAGCCGGAGCTGCTCCTCGACGTCGGCACGTTCGCCGGGGCGCCTGGCAAGATCCAGGTCGGCGTGGAGTGGTACGTCCACAGCTACCAGAACTTCGACATCGCCCCGCTGGGGCTCAACGGCGGCCGGAAGACCGTCTCCGCGCCGCAGCTCATGGTCCAGTGGACGCCCTTCACGCAGTTCGTCCCGTAGGCCGAAGCCCCTGAGCGATCGTCCCGGGCGACCATCGGCGAGACCGGTGGTCGCCCTTCTCACGCCCACGCCCTCCTCTCCCCCCGAGCCGCCGCCGGAAGGCCACATGACCACGCCGCGCACCATCCAGATCGAGGAGCGGGTTCCCCTCCTCCAGTCCCTCCCGCTCTCGCTGCAGCACCTCTTCGCCATGTTCGGCGCCACCGTGCTGGTGCCGCTGCTGGTGGGGCTCCACCCCTCGGTGACGCTCTTCACCAGCGGCGTGGGCACGCTGCTCTACATCCTCATCACCAAGGGGAAGATCCCGGCCTACCTGGGCTCCTCCTTCGCCTTCATCGCCGCCATCGCCTCCATCACCGGCGCCTCCTTCGGCGTGCCAGGCTCCGACGAGCTCATCGGCACCGCCATGGGCGGCGTCATCGTGGTGGGGCTCATCTACCTCGTGGTGGCGCTCGCCATCGGCCGGTTCGGCAGCGGGTGGATCAACAAGCTCCTGCCCCCCGTGGTCATCGGCCCGGTCGTGATGGTCATCGGCCTCGGCCTGGCCCAGGTGGCCGTGGCCATGGCCACCACCGGCAGCGGCGTGGCCGCCAACGTCTTCAACCCCGCCCTCTTCCGCGGCGACTACTTCGCGGTGGCGCTGGCGGCGCTGGTCATCGCCATCCTGGCGGCCCAGTTCCTCACCGGCTTCCTCGGCGTCATCCCGGTGCTCATCGGCGTGGTGGGCGGCTACCTGGTGGCCGCCGCCGCCGGCCAGGTGAACTTCGCGCCGGTGCTGTCGGCCGGGGCCTTCGCCGTGCCCCACTTCGTGCTGCCCCGCTTCGACCTGGGCGCCATCGTCCTGCTGGCCCCCATCTCGCTGGTGGTCATCACCGAGCACATCGGGCACCTCATCGTGACCAACAACGTGGTGGGGCGCGACCTCATCAAGGACCCGGGCCTGCACCGCTCGCTGGCCGGCGACGGCGCGGCCACGGTCTTCTCCGGCCTGCTCGGCGGCGCGCCCAACACCACCTACGGCGAGAACATCGGCGTCATGGCGGTGACCCGCGTCTTCTCGGTCTGGGTCATCGGCGGCGCTGCCGTCATGGCCATCGCCATGTCCTTCCTCCCCAAGGTGGGGGCGCTCCTCGCCACCATCCCGGTCCACGTCATGGGCGGCATCTGCATCCTGCTCTTCGGGATCATCGCCTCGGCCGGCGTCCGCATGATGGTCGAGGACCGGACCGACTTCTCCCAGAAGCGCAACCTCATCATCGCCTCGGTCATCCTGGTGATCGGCATCGGCGGCGCCAAGCTCCACTTCGGCGCGACCGAGATCGGCGAGATGTCGCTGGCCACCTACGTGGGCGTGCTCCTCAACCTGATCCTGCCGGCGTCGAAGGGCGGCGGGAAGGTGGAGGCGGGCGAGCACTGAGGCCCGGCCCCGCGCCGCGCGCGGCCAGGCCGTCCGACGGCCCGCGGGACCACCGTCCCCGGGAGATC
>JAJYAW010000471.1 GCA_021779335.1 Myxococcales bacterium
CGGTGTCGAGGAGCGCCAGCCGCGCGCCGGGCAGGGCGCGGCGCGCCGCCTCGAGCTCCCCCGGCTCCGAGCGGGGGTCGCGGGCGCCGTGGAGCAGCAGCGTGGGGGCCGTGATCTCGCCGAGCCGCCCGCCGTACAGGTCGCCGCCCCCGGCGCGGCCAGCCGCTATGAGCCGGAGCCAGGCCCGGGCGCCGTGCCCGACCACGTCGCGCCAGTCCTCGCCGTGCTCGGCCGCGAGCGCCGCCGCCACCGGCGCGCCGAAGCGCTCCGGCGCCGCGGCGCCGTCCTGGAAGAACTGCAGCGAGCCGACCTTGGCCGGGGTGAGGTGGAACGCCTCCAGCACCAGGGCGCGCACCCGCGCCGGCGCCAGGATGGCCACCCATGCGGCGATGACCGCGCCGTCGCTGTGGCCCCACAGGGCGGCCGCGCGCACGCCCAGCGCGTCGAGGAGGAGGAGGGTCTCCTCGGCCATGCGCCGGTGGAAGCCGTCGTCGAGGGCCGGGACCCGCCCCGAGCGGCCGTAGCCGACCCGGTCCGGCGCGACGGCGCGGAAGCGCGGCGCCAGCGCCTCGAGCTGGGCGTCGAACGGGTAGACGTCGTGCCCCCAGCCGCCGTGGAGCAGGAGGACCACCTCCCCCTGGCCCCGCTCGCGGTAGTGGACGCGGGCCGGCCCGGCGCCGGGCGCGGAGGGGGAGCGGGGCAGCTCGGCGAAGGGCATCAGGCCGGCCTGGCCGGCAGGTGGGCGAGCCAGGCCCGCTCCTGCGCCCGCGGGGGGTAGCCGCTGAAGCCGCCGCGGGCCACCTCCGCGCCGGCCTGGTTGACCCAGCGGCCGCGCACCGTGAAGCGGCCGCGCTCGTCGGCCGACTCCACCACCGCCTCGAGCGTCACGGTGTCGCCGGGGTAGACCGGGCCCAGGAAGTCGACCTGGAGGCTGGTGGCCAGGAAGGCCCACTGGCCGCCCACGTGGGTCGCCATGGCGCCCACCAGCAGCCCGTGGACGATGGGCCGGCCGAACCTGGTGTGGCCCGCGAAGGCGGCGTCGAAGTGGTAGGGGTTCAGGTCCCCGGAGAGGGCCCCGAAGAGCGCCACGTCGGCCTCGGTGAAGGTCCGCGAGTAGACGGCGCGATCGCCGACCTTCAGCCCCTCCATGATGGACCCCGTCGTCTGGATCACCTGGCCTCCGCTCCTCTCACCGCGGGTTGGCGGGCCCGCTCAGGCCCGCAGCAGCTCGTCCGAGAGCACGTCGAGCCGCTCGCCGCCGCGCTCGGTGACCACGAAGGTGTTCTCGATCCCCACCGCCCCGACGCCGGGCAGCACGAACTTGGGCTCCACCGCGACGGTCTGGCCCGCCTCGAGCGTCCCCCGGGCGCCCTGCGCCAGCACCGGCAGCTCGTCGAGCTCGAGCCCGACGCCGTGGCCGACGAAGCGCGCCTGGTCGCCGGGCGGCCCCATGAAGACCTCGCCCAGGCTCGCCTCGGCCGCCACCGCCAGGGCCCGCTCCCAGGGCGCCACCCAGGGCTGGCCGGGCCGGAGCAGCGCCGCCACCGCGTCCTGGATGCGGCGGGCCGCGTCGTGGGCCCGCACCACCTCGGCCGGCGGCGGGCCGCACACCGCCGTGCGCGTCATGTCCACCACGTAGCCGGAGCTGACGATGGTGTAGTCGCAGATGACCGGCTCGCCCGCGCCGATGGGGCGGCGCGAGGCGCCCAGCGGGTAGGCCGGGTGGAGCCCCCGCCCGACCACCGGCCCGTCGAAGAAGCCCGGCGCGGCGGCCGCGGCGCCGGCCACCACCAGGCCGCCGAAGAGCTCGGCGTTGAAGGCGCGCATGCGCGGGCTCCCCTCGTGGCCGGCCAGCCGGAGCCGCCGCTCCAGCTCGGCCGCCACCTCGAGCTCGGTGAGGCCGGGGCGCAGGAAGGCCGGCACCTCGCCGAGGACGCCGCCGAGCCGGCGGGCCCCCTCCCGCATGAGCGCCACCTCGGCCGGCGACTTGACGCTGCGCAGGGCGCGCAGCTCGGCCGAGAGGTCCTCCAGCGCCGCGCCGGGGAGCTGCTTCGACCACCAGGCCACCGTGGCGGCCGGCACCGCGTCGAGCGTCACGCCGACCCGCCCGCCCGGCAGCGCGGCGGCCAGCTCCCGGGACGGCGGGAAGGCGCGCACGTCGTCCAGCGCCGCCTCCTCCCGCGCCCGGACCAGGCTCTTGCGCACCAGCAGCGCCGGCGCGCCGCGGGCGGGCAGCCAGAGGGCCGCGTTCTGCCGCGTCCCGGTGAGCCAGTAGACGTCGACGGCGTGGAGGAGGAGCGCGGCGTCCAGCCCGCGGGCCGCGACGGCGGCCGCGAGCCGGGCCTGGCGGCCGGCGTGCTCGGGGGAGCTGGGCATCCGCGCAATCTAGCGCGGCCGGGGCTCCGGCGCCCCCGCGTTCTCGCCCCCCGCCGGCGCCGCGGCGCCGTCCTCGGCCGCCTCGTCGACGGGGGCCGGCCCCTTGAGCAGGCAGTCGGGGCAGGTGCCGACCAGCTCGTGGTAGTGGCCGCCGAGGCGGAAGCCGTGCTTGGCGGCCACCTCGCGCTGCAGGATCTCGAAGGCCTCGAACTCGAACTCCACCACCCGGCCGCAGTCGCTGCAGAGCAGGTGGTCGTGGTGCCCGCGCCCGAAGGTGGTCTCGTAGCTCTTGGTGTCGGCGGCGATGATGGCCGGCTGCAGGATGCCCGCCTCGGCGAGCAGCGGCAGCGTCCGGTAGACGGTGGCCTTGGAGCCGCGGATGCCGCGCGCCTTCAGGTCGGCGATCAGGTCCTCGATGGGGTAGTGGCCGCTGCGCGCCAGCGCCGCCTCCACGATGGCGGCGCGCGCCTCGGTGAGCCGGAGCGCCTTGCGGTGGAGGAACCGCTCGAACCGCTCCAGCGCCGCCCTGCGCCTCGCCTCTTCGGCGCCATCCGTGCGACCTTGTCTCACGGCACCGGAACCTATCGGCCGGTGGCCGGTGGAGTCAACCTCCGGAAACCGCTACACCGGACCCCCGTGACCCGCCCCGCCCTCCTCGCTGCGCTCGCCTGCTGCCTCCTCGCGCCCCCGGCCCTCG
>JAJYAW010000037.1 GCA_021779335.1 Myxococcales bacterium
GGCCGCGCCCCCGGCCGGGCCCGCGCCAGGACCGGCCGTGAAGCCGGCCGTCGCCGCCCCCGCCGCCCCCGCCGATCCCGCCGCGATCGCCGCCTGGCACCTGGGGGAGGGCGGTCGGCGCTACGAGGCGGGGGACTTCCTCGGCTCGGTGGCCGAGTACCGGCGCGCGCTGGGCGCCCGGCCGAGCGCCGCGGCCTTCGTCGGGCTGGCGCGGTCGCTCTACGACGCCAACCCGAGGAACGCCGGCGAGGCGCTGCGCGCCCTGGACGCGGCCCTCCGGCTCGACCCGCGTCACGCCCAGGCCTACCTGCTCCAGGGCGTCATCCACCAGGACGAGGGGCGCCAGGCCCAGGCGCGCCAGGCGTACCAGCGGTTCCTCCAGCTCCAGCCGACCGGTCCCCAGGCGGCCGACGTCCGCCAGATCCTCGCCAGGCCGCGGTGACGGCGCGCGCCCCGCGGCTCCGGGCCTCCGCCCGTTGCGCCCCGGCGACGATCAGGCTAGGTGGGAGGGCCCATGAACGTCCTCGGCATCGAGACCAGCTGCGACGAGACCGCCGCGGCCGTCGTCGAGGACGGGCGGCGCATCCGCTCCGACGTCGTCTCCACCCAGATCGAGATCCACCGGCGCTGGGGCGGGGTGGTGCCGGAGCTGGCCAGCCGCAACCACGTGGTGCAGATCATGCCGGTGGTGGACGAGGCGGTCACCCGGGCCGGCGGCCCGGCCGCCGTGGACGCCATCGCCGTCACCAGCGGCCCGGGGCTGGTGGGCGCGCTGCTGGTGGGCGTGCAGGTCGCCAAGGCGCTGGCCGCCGCCTGGGAGAAACCGCTGGTGCAGGTGAACCACCTGGAGGGGCACCTGCTGGCCGCCTTCCTGGGCGAGGAGCCGCCCACCTTCCCCTTCCTCGGCCTGGTGGTCTCGGGCGGGCACACCTCGCTCTACGAGGCGCGCGCCTTCGGCGACTACCGGCTGCTGGGCCAGACCCGCGACGACGCCGCCGGCGAGGCCTTCGACAAGGGGGCCAAGCTGCTCGGGCTGCCCTACCCGGGCGGCGTGGCCATCGACCGGCTGGCCAGGGCCGGCGACGCGAAGGCCATCCGCTTCCCCAGGGCCATCGTCAAGGGGGCCGACCTCGACTTCAGCTTCTCGGGCCTCAAGACCGCGCTGCTCCACCACGTGCGCGGGCACGGCGTGCCGGAGGGGCAGGGGCTGGCCGACCTGTGCGCCAGCTACCAGGAGGCCATCGTGGGGGCGCTGGTGCAGAAGGCCTTCCGCGCGGCGCGCCGCTTCCAGCTGCCCACCCTGGTGCTGGCCGGCGGCGTGGCCGCCAACGGCCGCCTGCGCGCCGCCGCCGCCGAGCGGGCGGCGGGGTACGAGGACCTGCGGGTGGTGGTCCCGGCGCCGCGGCTCTGCACCGACAACGCCGCCATGATCGCGGTGGCCGGCACCCACGCGCTGGAGCGCGGCCTCCGGGCCGGCGCCGACCTCAACGCCGACCCGGCCTGGCGGCTGCAGTGAGCGGCTACCCCAGCCCGCGGGCGCTCCTCGACAAGTACGAGCTGAGGGCCAAGAAGAGCTGGGGGCAGAACTTCGTGGGCGACGAGCACGTCCTCGACGACATCGCCCGGCTGGCGGCGCCGCGGGCGGGGGGGCGGGTGGTGGAGCTCGGCGCGGGGCTCGGCCACCTGACCGTCCGGCTGCTGGCGCGCGGCGCCGTGGTCACCGCGGTGGAGCGCGACCGCGACATGGCCCGGGTGCTGCGCGGCGAGCTGGGCGACCGGATCACGCTGCTGGAGGCCGACGCGGCCCGCCTCGACTACGCGGCGCTGGCCGCCGCCGGCCCGCTGGCGGTGGTGGGGAACCTGCCCTACCACCTCACCTCGCCCATCCTCTTCGACCTCCTCGACCAGGCCGGCCAGGTGGACCGCGCCGTCTTCCTGCTGCAGCGGGAGGTGGCGGAGCGGCTGGCGGCCAGCCCGGGGGAGAAGGACTGGGGCGTCCTCTCGGTCTTCCTGCAGCGGGAGGCGGAGGTCTCGGTGGAGCGGATCGTCCCGCCCGGCGCCTTCTTCCCGCCGCCCCGGGTCCACTCGGCGGTCGTCCACGTGGCCTTCCGGCCGCCCGCGCCGGCCGCCGCGGTGCTCGACCCGGCCCGCTTCCGCGCGCTGGTCAAGGCGGGCTTCGCCCAGCGGCGCAAGACGCTGGGGAACGCGCTCAAGGCCGGCAAGGTGGCGCCGCCGGAGGCGCTGGCCGCGGCGCTGGCCGCCACCGGCCTCGATCCGGGGCGGCGCGGCGAGACGCTCACCGTCGAGGAGTGGGCGGCGCTGGAGCGGGCGCTGGGGCCGGCCTCCACGGCCGCCTGAGCCGACCCCCGAGACGCCCGCGGCGGCCCGGTGAGGGGCCGCCGCGCCGTCGTCCACTTCCTGTCACAGGGCCACGGACGCCCGCCCTCCAACCCTGTGCAGCCCGCCCCGACCCCTTCAAACGACCCCGTGGTCGGGCGCCCGTGGCAACCTTGTCGCCGCGCCTACGTCCCGCCGTTGCGGGCCGTCGCCAGCAGGAGGCTCATGTTCCTGGCGCCGTTCTCGCCGAGGTAGCGGCGGAAGGCGGCGGCGTCGAGCCTCATGGACGCGATGGTGGCGTCCACGATCTCGCCGTAGGTCCTGGTGCCCGGCTTCTTGAGCTCGAGCGCGACCTTGAGGATGGCGCGGTGGAAGGCGGGGTCCACCTCGTCCACCGCCACCGGGCGGCGGGCCGACGCGACCGCGGCCTTCTCAGCGACCTTGACCCCGACCTTGCGATGCGCCATCCGAAAGGACCTCCCTGCCGGCGACTGCGCGATGAAGATGAGCCGTGACGATACGTGTCGTGTCACGCACTGTCAAGACACGCCCAAAAGTCAAGAAAACGCGTGAGCTTCCGGTGGGTTGCGGCTTGAGGCGCCGCGGCAGCCATGATCTTTGGATCACAGGGATAGCGATCCTCGTGTCATGGTCGGCCCAGGCGCGGGCCCCGGATCCCGCTCGCGTTTACAGCGGCCCCGCCTTTTGGCAATCTCCGCCCTCGCCCACCCAAGGACCCATGGACAGGCCCCAGGATCGCCCCCGCTACATCGCGGTCGAAGGCCCCATCGGCGTGGGGAAGACCACCCTCACGCAGCGCCTGGCCGAGCGGCTCGGCGGCCGGCTCCTCCTCGAGCCCGTCGAGGAGAACCCGTTCCTGCCGGCCTTCTACGAGGACGCCCGCAAGAACGCCTTCCAGACCCAGCTCTTCTTCCTGCTCTCGCGCTTCCAGCAGCAGCAGCAGCTCTTCCAGCAGGACCTCTTCACGCAGGGCACCTGCAGCGACTACCTCTTCGCCAAGGACCGCATCTTCGCGGCGCTCACCCTCGACCAGCACGAGCTGGCGCTCTACGAGCGGCTCTACGAGGCGCTGCAGCCGCGGGTGGTGAAGCCGGACCTGGTGATCTACCTGCAGGCCCGCACCGAGGTGCTCCTGCGGCGCATCTCCCGCCGCGGCCGCGGCTACGAGCGGGACATCGACCCCGACTACGTGGAGGCCCTGGCGGCGGCCTACAACGACTTCTTCTTCCACTACGAGGAGACGCCGCTCCTGGTCGTCAACACGAGCGACATCGATCTCGTCGCCAACGAGGGCGACATGGAGGCGCTGGCGGCGGTCATCCGGCGCCACCGCCAGGGCACGCAGCACTACATCCCGGGCGGCGCCGGCCGGTAGGTCCCCGCGCGGAACAGGTGACAGCGGGCGCCCGTTCGGCTTAGATCGTCGGTCTCGGTTGGCTCGAGTCCGCATTCTCCCTTCCTTCCAATGGGCGGGACCCCGCTCGCGGGGCCTACACCGGAGGTCGGCATGTCGACGCAGTCCAGCGGCACGCGCCGCGTCACGGTTCAAGACCTGAGGCGGTTCAAGGAGCGCGGCGAGAAGATCGCCGTGGTCACGGCCTACGACGCCACCGCCGCCCGCCTGGTCGGCGAGGCCGGCGTCGACGCGGTGCTGGTGGGGGACTCCCTCGGCATGGTGGTGCAGGGGCACGACTCGACGCTCCCGGTCACCCTGGACCAGATGGTCTACCACTCGGCGATGGTGCGCCGCGGCCTGGCCCGCGCCGGCGCGCGCGCCCACCTGGTGGGCGACCTGCCCTTCGGCAGCTACCAGGCCAGCCCGGACGACGCGGTCAAGGCGGCCATGAGGCTCGTCGCCGAGGGCGGCGTCGAGTCGGTCAAGCTGGAGGGCGGCAGCGACTACGCCGAGGTGATCCGGCGCGTGGCGCGGGCCGGCGTGCCGGTCATGGGCCACATCGGGCTCACCCCGCAGTCGGTCCACAAGCTGGGCGGCTACGTGGTGCAGGGCAAGGACGCCGAGCGGGCCCAGGCGCTGCTGCGCGACGCCCGCTCGCTCGAGGCGGCCGGCTGCTACGCCGTGGTGCTGGAGTGCATCCCCACCGAGCTGGCCCGCATCATCACCGGGCAGCTCGCCATCCCCACCATCGGCATCGGGGCCGGCCCGAGCTGCGACGGCCAGGTGCTGGTCCTGAACGACCTGCTCGGCCTGGACGACGCCTTCACCCCGAAGTTCGTCCGGCGCTACGCCGAGCTGGGCGGCGAGACGCGGGGCGCGGTGGGGCGCTACGTGGCCGACGTGAAGGCGGGCGCCTTCCCGGCCGAGGAGCACACCTTCCACTCCTCCTCGGTCCGGCTCGTGCCGGTGCCGGACGAGGAGGACGGTCGCGAGGACCAGCCGGGCGTCATGGGCGCCCCGGTCTAGCGGAGCCGAGGACCACCACCACCGTGTCGACCCCAGCGCTCTTCACCGATCCCGCCGCCTGGCAGGCGCGCTGCCTGGCGGCCCGCCGGGAGGGGCTGCGCCTGGCGCTGGTGCCCACCATGGGCTCCCTGCACGCCGGCCACGCCTCCCTGCTCCGCGAGGCGCGCCGGCGCGCCGACGCGGGCGGCCGCCGCGGCCTGGCGGTGGCGTCCATCTTCGTCAACCCGACCCAGTTCGGCCCGGGCGAGGACCTGGCGCGCTACCCGCGCGACCTCGAGGGCGATCTCGCCACCTGCGGCCAGGCGGGCATCGACCTCGTGCTGGCGCCCGGCGACCCGGCCCAGGTCTTCCCCCCCGACCACCAGAGCTGGGTCACCGTGGAGCGGGTCAGCCAGGGGCTGTGCGGCGCCTCGCGCCCGGGCCACTTCCGCGGGGTGGCCACCGTGGTGGCCAAGCTGCTCAACCTGACGCGCCCGGACGTGGCCATCTTCGGCGAGAAGGACTGGCAGCAGCTGGCCGTCCTGCGCGCCATGGTGCGGGACCTCGCCTTCGGCGTCGAGGTGGTGGGGATGCCCATCGTGCGCGAGGCCGACGGCCTGGCCCTCTCCTCGCGCAACGCCTACCTCTCCGCCGAGGAGCGGGGGCGGGCGCTGGCGCTCTCGCGGGCCCTCTTCGAGGCGCGCGACGCCGTCGCCGGCGGCGCCCGGGAGGCGGCGCCGCTCCTGGCCCGCGCCAGGGCCAGGCTGGAGGCGGCGGGCGCCAGGGTGGACTACGTGGAGGTCGTCGACCCGCTGGCGCTCACGCCGGTGGCCCGGGCCGAGCCCGGCGCGGTCCTGCTCCTGGCCGCCCTGGTGGGGCGCACCCGGCTCATCGACAACCTGGTGCTGCCGTGAGCAAGAAGGCCGGCGGCGCCAAGCGGGGCGACGGGCAGGACCCGGAGATCAAGGTGGTGGCCCGCAACAAGAAGGCGGGCTTCGACTTCCAGATCGAGGAGCGCTTCGAGGCCGGGCTGGCGCTGACCGGCAGCGAGGTGAAGTCGCTGCGGGCCGGCAACGCCAACCTGGCCGACGCCTACGCCCGGCCCGTCAAGGGCGAGCTCTTCCTGATGAACCTCCGCATCGGCGAGTACGACAAGGCGGCCCACTTCGGCCACGCGCCGCTGCGCGATCGCAAGCTGCTGGTGGCGCGCGCCCAGATCGACAAGCTCACCAGCAAGGTGGACCGGGCCGGCTACACCCTGGTGCCCACCCAGCTCTACTTCCGCGGCGGCTGGGCCAAGGTCGAGCTGGCCCTGGCCAAGGGGCGCTCCCACGAGGACCGGCGCGACGCCATCGCCGAGCGGGAGTCGAAGCGGGAGATGGACCGGGCGCTGTCCCGGCGCCGGCGCTGAAGGGTGCGGCCCCGGCCGGTCCCCCCGACGGGGGGTCCGGGTGGGCGGCCGGCGCGAGGCCGTGTAACCTCGCCGTCAGGCCATGTTCGATCGCATCACGCTGGGGCACGACCTCATCGACTGCCGCGGGGAGACGCTCGCCCCCGAGGGCTTCGTCGTCTCGCCCGAGGCGGTCGCCGAGGTGGCGCGCCGGGCCGTCCCGGGGCCGCGGCTGGCGCTGGCGGAGACGGCCCACCGGGCCGACGTCACCGCGCCGCTCGGCGATCCCCGCTACCAGCACCTCTTCGCCGAGCAGGGCGTGCGCGACCAGGTGACCCGGGCGCTCCTCGAGGTCCGGCTGCCGCAGGTCCTCTTCGAGGAGCTCACCGCCGTGCAGCGGGCCAACCCGGCCCTCTACCGGCACGGGGCGGTCGCGGCGGCGGTGGCGGTGCGCATGCTGGTCGCCGCGGTGGGCGACCAGAAGGGCGTGCCGGACCTGGCGGCGGCCGCGCTGCTGCACGATCTCGGGATGCGCCACGTCCGCATGCGGCTGGTGCGGAACCGGGACCGGCTGACGCGCCCGGAGGCGGCCGAGATTGCCGGCCACCCGCTCATCGGCGCCTTCCACCTGGCGCGGCTGCTGGGGAAGCATCCGGCGGTGGCGGCGGCGCACGCCCACCACTGGCGCTGCGGCCAGGGCTACCCCCGCCTGCCGGTCTCGCCGCCGCGCTCCGCCGAGGTGGTGGCGGTGGCGAGCGCCTTCGCCGCGCTGACGCAGCCCCGCCCCTTCCGCTCGGACTGCTTCGACGTGCGGGCCGCCACCGACGTGCTGGTGGCCGAGGCCAAGGCCGGCACGGCCGACACCAACACGGTGAAGCTGCTCGTCCACGCCCTGCGCGGCGGCCGGGGCGACCCGCGCGCCGTCCGCTTCGGCGGCAACCGCGGCGGCCAGGTGCCGGAGGTGAACCGGCACACGCCGGTGGCCGAGCCCGCCGCGACCCTGCGCTGACCTGGAGGCCGGAGACGGAGAGGCCCCGCCGGCGCGTGCCGACGGGGCCCCGTGAACCACTCCTGTCGCCGCGGCGAGCGCCGCGGCCGGCGGCTCGGCTCCGGGCGGACGGCGCCGCCCGGGGCCGGCCTCGACTACCTCGCGCCGGCCGGGGTCACCTTGCGGCGGCGGAACCAGAGCAGCGCGCCGAGGCCGATGAGCGAGAAGGCGGAGGTGCCGCCGCCCACGCTGCTGCAGCCGCTCGAGCCCCTCGGGCCGGTCGGGCCGGTCGGGCCGATGGCGCCCGTGGGGCCGGTGCCGCCGGTCGGGCCGGTGGGACCCGTGGGGCCGGTGGCCCCGGTGGCTCCGTCGCAGACGTAGGAAGGCGTCCCGGTGCCGACCTGCACCTTGAGGCCACCCAGGGCGCAGTTGGAGCCTGCGGGCTCGGGGGTCACGGTGGCGCTCTGGCCGTCCGCGCCGGTGGCCCCGGTCGCACCCGTCGAGCCCGTCGAGCCCGTGGCGCCGGTGCACACGTAGGCCGGCGTGCCGCTGCCGACCTGGACCTTGACACCGCCGAGCGCGCAGTTGGTGCCGGCGGGCTCGGGGGTCACGGTGGCGCCGAGGCCGTCAGCGCCGGTCGCGCCGGTGGCGCCGGTGAGGCCGTTGCACACGTAGGTGACCGGCCCGGCCCCGACCTGGACCTTGAGGCCGCCCGTGGCGCAGTTGGTGCCCGCCGGCTCGGCGGTCACGGTGGCGCTCTGGCCGTCGGCGCCGGGGGCGCCGTTGCACACGTACGAAGCCGTGCCGGTGCCGACCTGGACCTTGACCCCGCCGTAGGTGCAGTTGGCGCCGACGGGCTCGGTGGTCACCGAGGCAGACTGGCCGTTGCACACGTAGTTGGTGGAGAGCACCTCGGTCGCGTCGAGCACGCCGTTCTGGTTGGTGTCGAAGCCGGTGGAGATGCTCACGCCGCCGGCCGCGCAGATGGCGCCGGGGGCGAGGTCGGCCACGGCGATGAGCTGCATGGGCTGGACGCAGGTGCGGGTGCCGTAGACGTCGCAGGTGGCCCCCGGCCCGCCGCAGTCGGCGTCGGTCCGGCAGCCCACGCAGGCGCCGCTCAGCGTCTCGCAGTACGGCGTCCCGGGCAGGTTGCTGCAGCTCGTGTTGCTCGTGCAGGTGAGGCCGGTCACGCTGACCGCCTGGGCGCGGGCGCCCATGGCGTTGTTGTGGTGCACGAGCAGGAGCTTGCCGGTCTGGGTGAGCCGGGCCCGGTGGAGGTCGTAGGTGACCGGGATGGTGCCGGGCTTGTCGATGCGGAGCGGCTCCACGCCGCCGGCGGACGAGGGGGCCAGGTCGGGCAGCGCGGCGGCGTCGAGCGTGCTCGAGAAGGCCGGCGCCCGCAGGTCGTAGCGGAGCACCGGGCTCTGATCGACAAGGCCGAACCGGTTGGAGAAGGCGACCACCTGATACTCGATGGCCGTGTCGAGGGCGCCGCCCGCGAAGAGGTCACCGGCCATGACCGGCAGCAGCATCGTGTCGCTCAGGAGGAGCGGGATGGCGTAGGAGTCGGGGAAGATCCCGTTGAGCGCGTCCTCCAGCCGAGTCCGCTTGGAGGCCAGGTTGTAGAGGACGGTGCCGTGGAGGTCGGACGGGGCGGCGCCGGTCAGGTAGCGCCCCCAGTCGTCGTTGTAGAGGACGAACTCCCAGTCGGGCGCGCCGGCCTGCTTGATGTAGACGTCGAACTCCACGTCGGCCGGCGAGCCCCAGCGCCCGAAGGTGTTGACGGCGAAGTAGATCTCCGAGGCGGCCAGGTTGCCGACGTCCGGGTAGTTGCTGGTGACGCCCACGTACTTGAGGTTGGCGTGATCCAGCTCGGAGGCGCTGTAGCCGGCCGGGAGCGGGTCGAGGGGGGCGCCGTTGGGGCTGGCCCAGGCCAGCTCGAAGGGCGTCACGAGCGCCACCACGCCCTGCGGCGCCGGCGCCAGCCCGCGGGTGTCGATGCTGGTGCCGGACAGGGTCAGGTTGGCGGTGCCGCTGTCGACGGAGGAGGTGGCGAAGGTGGCGCCGCTCATGGCCGAGGACGGCGTGGGCGCCGCGAAGTAGGGCACGCGCAGCACCGGTCCGGAGGCCGGCGTCAGCACCACGTAGCCGGAGGCCTCCGGGAGCCAGGTGCGGGCCATCCCGGAGGAGGTGAGCGAGATGGTGGCGTCGTGGGCCCGGACCAGCCCGGCCGGATCGGCGGCGAGCGTGATGGGCAGGTCCACCGAGCCGCCGGCCGGAACCGAGATGGAGGCGGCGCCGGGGGTGATGGTCAGGCCGAGGGGGGCGACCCGCGCGTCGATGGAGACCGTGTAGTCCGCCGCCGCCGCGCCCTTGTTGGAGACGGTGATGGCGCGGGCCTCGTTGGTCACCGCCGCCACGTCGGTGGTGGCGAAGGAGAGGCTGACACGGGCCGGGTTGGCCTTGTCGAACGCGATGACGCTCGCGGCGATGGCCGCGGCGGCGTCGATGCGGCCGGCGCCGTTGCGGGTCGGGCTGACCGCCTGGCGGGCCGGAGGCGCGGGGTAGGGCAGGCTGTAGCTCTCGTGGTCCGCCGTGTTCATGAGGAGCGCCTTGATCTCGGCCGGCGTCCAGGTCGGGTGGGCCTGGCGCAGCAGGGTCACGGTGCCGGCGGTGAGCGGGGACGCCATGGAGGTGCCGCTCATGACCGTGGAGCCGTTGCCGCTGCCGGAGAG
This sequence comes from Myxococcales bacterium, assembly GCA_021779335.1. Lineage (GTDB taxonomy): Bacteria > Myxococcota > Myxococcia > Myxococcales > Anaeromyxobacteraceae > JADKCZ01. The sequence goes on from JAJYAW010000037.1 coordinate 9,873, forward strand.
GGTGGAGACCACGTTGAAGCCGGGGGCCGCCACGTCCGGCTTGAGGATGGGCTGGTTCTGCGCCCGCGACGGGCCGCGGGAGCTGAAGGAGGCGATGGTGTCGGCGCGCGCCAGGTCCTGGTAGGCCGAGCTCGACGCCATGGAGACGTTCACGGTGGCGCCGCCCGCGATGGCGGCGCGGATGGCGCTGGCGTCGTAGAGGGAGATGGAGCGGGTCGGGATGACGATGGTGGCGTCGGTGCCGGCCATGCCGGGCGGATCACCGTCGGCGTTGTTGCCGATGAGGACCCCCACGGCCCCGGCGTTCTGGGCGTTCTTGGCCTTGAGGGCGAAGGCGCAGGTGCCGCGGTTGATGAGCGCGATCTTGCCGGTCAGGGGCGAGGCGATGGTGCTGCAGCCGTCGTTCGTCAGGGTGCCGGTCGGGTCGGTGGCCACCAGGTCGGCGGTCACGGTGGTCCACGTCGTCGGGCCGAAGGCGGCCGAGCCGGCCGGCTTGGTGCCCTGCACCGACGCCGGGGCGTTCACCACCACGCTGGCGTCGTAGTAGCCGACGGTGCTGGCGGCCACGCTGATGACCTCGGGCGTGGAGCCGGGGGCGCCGGTGATGAAGTAGTAGTCGCCGCTGTTGCCGGCGGAGATCACCACCGAGACGCCGGCCGCGACCGCGTTGGAGAAGATGACCGCCTCGGGGTCGGTCGAGGTCCCGTAGGAGGAGCCGAGGGAGAGGTTCACCACGTCGAGGTGGTCGGCGAAGCTGCCGTCCTGGTTCGGATCGACGGCCCACTCCATGGCGGCCGCGTCGAGCATGGTGGAGCCGCCGTTGTCGCCGAAGACCTTGAGGGCGTAGAGCAGGGCCTTGGGGGCCGCGCCGGGGCCGATGCGCAGGGTGGTCGGGTCGAGGGTCACGTCGTAGCTGCCGGTGTAGGTGGTGCCGTCGGCGTTCACGCCGAAGCCGGCCACCGTGCCGGACACGTGGGAGCCGTGGCCGCCGCCCGGGCCGTCGAGCGGGTTGGGGTCGGGCTGCGGGACGACCACGGTGGTCGCGTTGTAGGTGGGGCCCGCGAAGTCCCAGCCGCCCACCACCTTGGCGCTCGGGAAGACGCCGGCCGGGGCCGCCACGTTCCGGTCGATGGCGGCGTAGGCCGCGGCGGTGCCGGCGCCGCCGAAGTTGCTGTGGGTGTAGTCGATGCCGGTGTCGATGACGCCCACCCGCATGTTCTCGCCGTGCAGGTTGGCGGCCACCGCGTCCCAGATGGCCGGCACGCCGATGAAGGGCACGCCGTGGGCGTTGTCGAGCTGGCGGGGCGTCATGACGTGGACCGCCCGCGCGCCCGGGAGGGACTTCAGGCGGGCCACGCCCGCCTGGTCGGTCGCGTAGAGGATGCCGTTGAAGAGGCGCTGCAGCCGGTAGATCTCGGTGACGCCCGGGACCTGGGCCTCGACGACCCGCTGCGCGAAGGTGGTCTGCTCGGCCTGGACCGCGCCCAGCTGCTGCATGGAGGCGGCGCTGGCGTCGGTGGTGACGAGGCCGCCGAGCTTGGCGACCTTGCTGGCGTACGGCGTCACCGCCGGCGGCTCGGTGAGCTCCACGAGCGCGTAGACCGGCGCGGCCGGCTTGCCGACCGGCGTGGCCTGCGAGTAGACGGAGCCGGCCGCGGTGCGCCCGGCCCTCGCGGGCGCCACGACCGCGGTGGGCTCGGCCGGTCGGCCGCCGCAGGCCGCCGCGAGCAGGAGTGCCGAGAGTGACAACCACCTGGTGCGTCCATTCATCGCCAAAGCCATGCCCACCTCCACTGGGATCCGGGTCAACGCGGGCCGCAAGGCCTGCGCGCAATTCGAGAAACGGTGTGCTCCCCGGTAGCACACGGCGTTGAACGCCCACAAATGCTACCGGCGAGACGCCCCGTGTGGGGCGAAACGTCTCGGCGCGTCATGGTCGGATTGGTGCCTACGGGTGCGGCAAGCGGCCGCGATTGCGCTCGACGGCGCGGCGCGCAACGGACCAGGAGTAGGTGCTCGGCGCAGGGGCGGCCGCGACCTCAGCGCCGCCCGCTCGCGTCTCGCAGCGTCTGCCAGGTGTAGAGGCCGGTCGAGTGGCCGTCCGACCAGGTGATCTGGATGGCGTAGTTGCCCACCGGCGAGATCAGCGTCGGGTGGATGTCGTCGGGGATGGTGGCCGGGTCGAGCAGCTTCCTCCCGGTGAACTCCTCGATGCAGCTGGCGCAGGGGCAGAGCTCGCGCAGCCGCCGCGACGGGACGGTCACCGGCGCCTCGCCGGGCCAGCGGAGCACGAACTCGTGGGCCGGGCCGACGTCGATGGCCTCCGGCGGCGTGGAGAAGTGCTTGGTCAGGGCGATGCGGTCGAGGAGTCCCATGGGCCAGCAGATCTGCCGCGGCGGGGCGGGCGCGTCAAGGTGAAGCGCCGGGCTGGAGCGCCAGCGCCGCCAGCAGCGCGGAGCGATCCTCGAGCGGCGAGGTGCAGGTGCGGCCGTCGGCGGCGTAGAGCTCGGCGTGGGCCAGGTCCGGCGTGAGCCGCAGGATGGCGCCGGAGCGGGTGCCGTAGCGCGGGTCGGCGTGGATGCAGGTGGGGGCCGGGTGGGCCGGCGCGTGGAGCGTCAGCACCTCGCGGAGCCTGGCCGGCGAGAGGTCGACCGGCCAGCGGGCCCGCACCAGCTCGCCGCGCAGCCCGGCGCCGTGCGGCGAGCCCTCGGTGACGAGGTGCAGCCCCGGGCCGAGCGGCTCCAGCGCGGAGCGCTCGCCGTCGTACCACCAGAGGAAGGCGGCCGCGCCGTCGGCCACCAGCAGGTGGAAGGGGTTGTAGGCGGCGGGGTCGAGCGCCGCCAGCGCCCGGCGGGCTCCGGCCGCGCCGCCGTGCGAGAGCGCCAGGGGCACGAGCTCCCCCCGCGAGCGGCGCCGCGCGTCCGGATACCAGTCGAGGGGGGCGTGGAAGTTGGTGACCGCGGCGAAGGTGCCGCCGGCCGAGACGCCGATCCAGGTGCCGCCGGCCGCGGCGTCGCGCGGGGCGGCGTAGCGCAGCCCGCC
>JAJYAW010000472.1 GCA_021779335.1 Myxococcales bacterium
GGTCCTCGCGGGGCGGGCGGCGCTCGCCGCGATCGCGGCGCCCGCCGCGGTCACGCCGGTCCTTCAGGCCGCGCTCGCTGGCGGCGTCGCGGTCGTCCTCGGCGCGCGACTGCTCGCCGCCGTGCTCGGCCACCCAGGCGGCGTGGCGGCCCTTGCCCTCCAGGCACGCCTCGGCCACCTTGCCGGTGAAGAGCCGGATGGAGCGGATGGCGTCGTCGTTGCCGGGGATGACGTAGTCGATCCCCTCGGGATCGCAGTTGGTGTCGACCACCGCCACCACCGGGATGCCGAGCCGGTTGGCCTCGTGCACCGCGATGTGCTCCTTCTTGGTGTCGATGACGAAGATGGCGGCGGGCAGGCGGGACAGCTCCTTGATGCCGCCCAGGTTCTTCTCGAGCTTCTCGCGCTCGCGCTCGTTGGCGGCGACCTCCTTCTTGGGGAGCCGCTCGTAGGTACCGTCCTCCTTCATCTTGTCGAGCGTCTTGAGCCGCTCGATGCCGGTCTTGACGGTCTTGAAGTTGGTGAGCGTGCCGCCCAGCCAGCGGTTGGTCACGAAGAACTGGCCGGAGCGGGAGGCCTCCTCGCGGACGGCGTCCTGGGCCTGCTTCTTGGTGCCGATGAAGAGGACGGTGCCGCCCTTGGCCACGGCGTCCGAGACGAAGCGGAGCGCGCCGCGGGCCAGGCCGACCGTCTTCTGCAGGTCGATGATGTAGATGCCGTTGCGGGCGCCGAAGATGTACGGCTTCATCTTCGGGTTCCAGCGCTTGGTCTGGTGGCCGAAGTGGACGCCCGCCTCGAGGAGCTGCTTCATGGAGATGGCGGTGCCGCTCGTGGTGAGCGCGGCGGCCATCGTCTCGGCGGGGGCCGCGGGGGCGGCGGGGACTTCGGGGACGGCCTCGGGGGCCGGCACGGCGGACTGCTCGGTGTTCTCGGTCATGGTCTCTTCTTCCGGTTGGTGTCCACCACGTCCCGGTACGGCCAGCGCGGGAAGAGCCAGAGGACCTGCCTCGTGGCACCGGAGCGCTGCCGGGAGCGTGTGCGTAGTGAGCTGCCGGCGCCGGTGGTGCTGGCGCCTCCCCCCGCCGGATGCGGTCCTCAACGAGGGGATGGCGATCTAACACTTCTCCAGGGCGGGCGCAAGCCGCCGCGAGGCCTCACTTTTTCCACCAGCCGAGCTCCGCGAGCCGGCCGTCGTAGCCCCGCCAGGCGACCGGGCGGTCCCCCGCGGCCGGGCAAGCGTGGCGGAGGAGGCGAACCCCCAGGAGCAGGGAGGTTCCGCCGCACTCGGGGCAGCGAAAGCGCCCCTGGAGCCCGGCCACCTCCCTGACCGAGAGTAATCGATCGGCACCTCCCGGACGCCCCGTCGGGGTCGCCCGGAGGATTCCACGGGCCCGGTAGGCCTCCAGCTCGGCGATCTGGGCCGCCTCCCCGCCCAGCGCCCGGTCGGCCTCTGCGCGGACCAGGGCCCGGCAGGCCGGGCAGGCCTCCAGCCCGAGGGTCCGGTGGCAGACCACCTCGGCGACGGCGCCGGCACCCTCGCGCTCCCACTCGTCGCGCGCGTCCACCTCGACCGCGGGCACGCCGGCCGAGAGGAGCGCCGCCTCCTTGGCCGCGTCCACCGCGTGGGTCACCAGCACCTCGAGCGCCAGCGCCGGCGCCCCACGCCGGGTCACGAGCACGTCGGCCCTGAGCGCCCCCACCGCCCCCTCGGCGACCGCCCCGTCGCCGAGCGCGGCGAGCGGCCGGGCGTCGATGCACCGGCAGGAGGCGCAGCGGGTCAGCAGCGTGACCACGCGCGCGCCGGCGAAGGCCTCGGCGCAGAGCGCGAGGAGCCGCTGCTTCGCGTTGAAGTGGAGCGCCGTCTCCGGCGCGGTGAGCGGACAGGCGGCGCCGGGCCGGTGGGCGAAGTGGCGGGCCCGCAGCGCGCCGAGCCTGGGGGTGAGCTCGTCGCCGCAGCCGGGGCAGGTGAAGGGGGCGCGGCCGCGCCGGGTGGCCTCGGTGAGTGACGCCGCCGCGACGAGCCGGTCCTCCCGGTCGCGCGCATAGGCCAGCGCCACGCCCTCCCGGCGAAGGGCGCCGGGGCCGGAGGACGGGCTCGCTCTGCGGCTGCGATGGCGCACCGGCGCATCCTACCGCCCTCCTCGGGGCGTTTCGGAGCGGCCACGCCCGGCACAGGATCCTCTCCGGCCTGGCGCCAGCCGGCGCGGGCCGATCCCGCGGCGGATCGGCTGCCGCTCACCAGAGGAGGACACCATGGCGCTCGAGGTCGGCAAGAAGGCCCCGGACTTCACGCTGCCGGACCAGGACGGGAACCCCGTGAAGCTCTCCGGCTTCAAGGGGCGGCGGGTGGTGGTCTTCTTCTACCCGAAGGCCTCCACCCCCGGTTGAACGCAGGAGGCCTGCGACTTCCGTGACGAGGTCGACGCGTTCGTGAAGCAGAAGGTGGCGGTGCTCGGCGTCTCCAAGGACACGCCGGCCGCCCAGAAGAAGTTCCAGGAGAAGTACCAGCTCCCCTTCCCGCTCCTCGCTGATCCTGGCCTGGAGGTCCACAAGGCCTGGGGCGTGTGGGGGAAGAAGGTGATGTACGGCAAGGAGGTCGAGGGGACCATCCGCACCACCGTCCTCGTGGGGGCGGACGGCAAGGTGGAGCGGGTCTTCGAGAAGGTGAAGGTGGACGGCCACGTCGCGGCGGTCCTCGAAGCGCTGTAGAAGGAGGACGTGACCAAGCCCCCGGCGAAGAAGGCGAAGCGCTCCACGGTCCACACCAAGACCGGCACCGGCCACGGCCGCGGCCACGGGCGCGCTCCGGGGAAGCCCGGGCGCCCCGGCAAGCCCGGCAAGCCGGGGCGGCCCGGGGCCGGCCGCTCCCACGCCTCGAGGCGCGGAGAGGCGCCGGGCGGGCCGGGCGCCGTCCGCCCGCTGCGCCACGACCTCATCGACGCCGCGGTGCTCGAGGTCCACGGCCTGGTCCACGACCAGGGCTGGCTGGCCGACCGGGCGCTGGAGCGGGCGCTGCGCAGCGACCGGCTCTGGGCCGCCGAGCGGCGCGCCGCCGCCAGATC
>JAJYAW010000473.1 GCA_021779335.1 Myxococcales bacterium
CCGCCCGCGCGCCGCCCGCGCCTGCCTGCGCTCGACGCGGCCCGCGCCCTGGGCGTGGTGGCCATGGTGGTGGGCCACACGCTCGACGCGCTCCTCTCGCCCGCCGTCCGCGCCCAGCCCGTCATGGTCGCCTACTGGAAGGCGCGCGGCCTCACCGCGCCGCTCTTCATGCTGGTGGCTGGCTGGGCCGTCACGGTGGCCATCCGGCGCTCGCCGGCGCGCGGCCTCGGCGTGGTCCGCCAGCGGCTGCCGCGGGTGCTGCTCCTCCTGGCCGTCGGGGTGGCCCTGCGCTGGCCGGGGTGGGGGAGCGCCGCGCTCCGCGCCGGGGATCCGGCCGTCTGGGCCCACCTGCTCGCCTTCGACGCCCTCCACGCCATCGCCTTCGCCTTCCTGGGGGCCGCGCTGGTCTTCGCCCTGGGGCTGCCGCCGCGCGCGGAGCGGCTGCTCTTCCTGCTGCTGGTGGTGCTGGCCGTGGCGCTGGGGATGCGCACGCCGCCGCCGCTGCCCACCGCGCTGCCCGCGCTGGCGCTGGAGCAGGCGCTGGGCGGCACCTCGCCGTTCCCGCTCTTCCCCTGGGTGGCCTACTTCTTCTCCGGCGTCCTGGTCGGCCTGGCGGTGGGCGACGGCTCGCGGCGGGCCGTGGCCGGCCTGGCGGGCGTGGGCGCCGCGCTGATCCTCGCCACCTTCTGGCAAGGGGTCGGCACGGCGCCGCAGGGCGAGCCGGCGCTCATCGCCTTCCGCGTCGGCGTCGTCCTGGTGCTGCTGGCGGCCCTCTCGGCGGTGCCGCCCGCGGCCGCCGCGGCGCTGGCCCCCCTGGGGCGGCTCTCGCTGGCCGTCTACGCGCTCCACGTGCCGCTGGTCTACGGCTGGTCCACCGTGCCCGGCCTGGCCACCCGCGTCGGCCCGCGCCTGGGCGCGGCGGGAGCGCTGGGCGTGGCGGCCGCCGTGCTGCTGGCCTCGGCGACGGCGGCCTGGCTGCTCCTGACGCTGCGCCACGCGACCTGGCGGGGGCTCCAGGCGGGCGCGGCGGCCCTTCAGCGCGCCAGCGCGGCCAGGTAGCCGGCGGCGGCCCGCTCGGCCCAGAAGGCCGGTCGCAGCACCGAGCCGTCCACGAAGGCGGTGTGCCCGCCGTGGGCGGTCACCTCGAGCCGGACCGCCGGGTTGGAGCGCGCCAGCGCCGCCGGCAGCGTCTCGCCCGGCACCATGGGATCGTCCTCGGCGGAGAGGCAGAGCAGGGGGCGGCGCACGCCGGGGAGAAACTGCGCCGAGGAGGCGCGGGCGTAGTAGTCGTGGCGCGAGGCGAAGCCGTGCAGCGGCGCGGTCATGAGCTCGTCGAACTCGGCGAAGGTGGTGGCGCGGGCCACCGCCTGGGCGTCGAAGGTGCCGGGGTGGCGGAGCGCCTTCTGCGCCGCCTTGCGCCGCAGCCGTCGCATGAAGCGCTCGCGGTAGAGCCACATGAGCCGCCCCGGGCCGTCCAGCCGCCGGCTGCAGGCCGCCAGGTCGAAGGGGACCGAGATGGCCGCCCCGCCGCGCACCTCCGCCGGGAGGTCATCCCCGCGCTCGCCGAGATACTTCACCACCACGTTGCCGCCGAGCGAGAAGCCGGCCACCAGGAGCGGGCGCCCCGGCCGCTCCGCCGCCAGCCGCTCCACCACCAGGGCCAGGTCGCCGGTCTCGCCGGAGTGATAGGTGCGCGGCAGCCGGTTGGGCTCGCCGCCGCAGGTGCGGAAGTTGAGGGACGCCGAGGCCACGCCGCGCGCCGCCAGGGCCCGGGCCAGGCCGCGCACGTAGGGGGCCGAGGCCGACCCCTCCAGCCCGTGGCAGAGGACGGCCACGGGTGCCTCGGGTGGCAGGCCGGTGGTCCGCAGCAGGTCGAGGAAGTCACCATCGGGCAGCTCCCAGCGCTCGACCCTCGCCCGCGGGCCCGGGCGGGGACGCCACAGGTTGGCGAAGATGGTCTGGGCGTCCGGGTCGCGGAGCAGCCGGGCGGGGCGGAAGGGAGGGATCATGGCAGGTAGGGCGGGTGGCGGCTCCGGTCGGGGGGCCACATCCCCTTGAGCCGCAGGGTCCGCTCCACCGCCAGCCGGTGGAGCGCGCGCAGGCTGGCGGCCCCGGCGCCGTCTCCCAGGACCTCGAGCGCCCCCGCCACGGCCTCGAGGGTGGACATCCCCCCGGCCACGGGCACCTGGCGCATGCGCGGCCCCGCCGCCGGGGCCGGCAGCGAGAGGCGGGGCAGGGCGCGCAGCGGGGCGAGCCGCTGCACCATGCGGCGCGCCTGGGACCAGGTGGCGTCGGCCACCACCACGGTGCGGAGCCCCTCGGGCGGGCGGGCCTCGCCGTGCGGGGAGGGGAAGAGGAGGGCGGCCGGTGACGCGATGAGCGCGGCGAGCGCCTCGTCGGAGGACGGGGCGCCGGTGCGGGCGTGGTCGTGGAGGACCGCCCCCTCCAGCGCCAGGGCGGCCCAGCGCCCGCTGTTGGTCATGCGGGGGATCTCGCTGGCGTGGCGCAGGATGACGAAGCGCCAGGGGGTGCGCAGGCGCGGGATCTCGGCGCAGAGGCAGGCGTCCGGCGGGAAGGCGCAGCGGGGGCACCGCCCGGCCGGCACGGCGGCGTGCGGGAAGTGGCCGGCCACGGCCTAGACCCGGTAGCGGCGCACCGCCTCGCCGAGGCGGCGGGACACGCGGGTCAGCGTGCTGGCGCCCTGCTCGATGGCGCGGGAGCCGTCGGCGCTCTCGTTGATGGTGGTGGAGAGCTCGGAGATGGCCGCCACCATCTGCTCCACGCCGATGGTCTGCTGCCGCGTGTTGTTGGCGATCTGCCGGGCCGCCAGGGCCGACTCGCGGATCACCATGGCGAGCCCCTCGATGGCCTCGCCGGCGCTGCGGGAGAGCGCCACCGCGCGGACCGCCTGCTTGGCGCCCTCGTCGGTGGCGGTGGAGGCCCCGCGCGCCCCCTTCTGGATCTCGGAGAGGATGGCGCGCACCTGCCCGGCGGCCGCCTTGGACTGCTCGGCCAGGTTGCGCATCTCCAGCGCCACCACCGCGAAGCCGCGGCCGTG
>JAJYAW010000474.1 GCA_021779335.1 Myxococcales bacterium
GGGCTGGGGCGGCGCCGGCGAGCGCTGGGGCGCCGGCGGCGCCGGCCTCGACGGCCTCCTCGGCGGCGGCACCCCCTTCGGCTTCCGGCTGCTCGCCCTCCTCCCGCCCGCCTGGCGGGTGGCGGCGGGCGTGGGCGCGGTGGCCCTGGCGGTGGGCCTCTACCTCTTCCGCCCGCTGGCGGGCCTGGTGGCCGGCGCGCTGCTGGTCTCGCTCTTCACGCCGGGCCGCTGGTACCGGCGCCGCTCCTGGTGGTGACGGGGGAGGCGCAGGGCGGGTCGCGCGGGACCCCCGCGGGCGCCGCGCGCCGCCTCCCGCCGACGGCGCTTGATTCCACCTGCGTGATTGGCGAATCTCCGCCGGCTTCCCCGTAAGTCCCAAGTGCCGAACCCCGGAGGAACCTTGCCGAACGCGAGCCCCGCCCTCGTCGAGAAGGCCGTCAACACCATCCGCATGCTCTCGGCGGACATGGTCCAGCAGGCCAACAGCGGCCACCCGGGCCTGCCCATGGGCGCGGCCGACATGGCCTTCGTGCTCTGGACGCGCCACCTGCGCTTCAACCCGGACGACCCGCGCTGGCTCGGCCGCGACCGCTTCCTGCTCTCGGCCGGCCACGGCTCGGCGCTGCTCTACGCGCTGCTCCACCTGGCCGGCTTCGACTGCACGCTCGACGACCTGAAGAAGTTCCGCCAGCTCGGCGCGCGCACCGCCGGCCACCCCGAGTTCGGCCACCTGCCCGGCGTGGAGATCACCTCCGGACCGCTCGGCCAGGGCTTCGCCAACGGCGTCGGCTTCGCCATGGGGCAGGCCATGCTCTCGGCCAAGCTGGGCCCCGGCAACCCGGTGGCGGACCACTTCACCTACGCCCTCGTCTCCGACGGCGACCTCATGGAGGGCGTCTCCGCCGAGGCCGCCTCCTTCGCCGGCCACCACCGGCTCGGCCGGCTCGTCTACCTCTACGACGACAACGGCATCACCATCGACGGCAGGACCTCCATCACCTTCGCCGGCGAGGACGTGACGCGGCGCTTCGAGGCCTACGGCTGGCACGTGCAGGCGGTGGACGGCCGCGACCACGGCGGCATCAGCGCCGCCATCGAGGCCGCCAAGGGCGACCCGCGCCCGTCGCTCATCCGCGTCAAGACCGTCATCGGCTACGGCAGCCCGAAGAAGGCCGGCACCTCCGCCGCGCACGGCGCGCCGCTCGGCGAGGAGGAGCTCAAGGCCACCAAGGAGGCCCTCGGCTGGCCGCTCGAGCCGCGCTTCCTGGTGCCCGACGACGTGCGCGCCTTCTGGCGCGAGCTCCTGGCGGAGCGGCAGGTCCACTACCGCGCCTGGCAGGAGCGGGCCGACGCCTGGCGCGCCGGCAACCCCATCGAGTCGGCGCTGCTCGACACGCACGTGGCCCGCTGGGTGCCGGCCCGCATCCAGGACCGGCTCCTCGAGGCCGGCCCGGCCGCCGACGCCACCCGCAAGCTCTCCGCCGGCGCCATCAACCGGGCCGCGCCCATCGTGCCCTCCCTGGTGGGCGGCTCGGCCGACCTGGCCGAGTCCAACCTCACCGACATCAAGGGGGCGGGCGGCTTCTCGCCGGAGCAGCGGGACGGCCGCAACGTCCACTACGGCATCCGCGAGCACGCCATGGGCGCCATCGCCAACGGCCTGGCCTACGACGGGCTCCACATCCCCTTCACCGCCACCTTCCTGCAGTTCGCCGACTACATGCGGCCGGCGGTGCGGCTGGCCGCCCTGGCCAGGCTCCAGTCGATCTACGTCTGGACGCACGACTCCATCTTCCTCGGCGAGGACGGCCCGACCCACCAGCCGGTGGAGCACCTCTCTGCCCTGCGCGTCATCCCCAACCTCCACGTGGTCCGCCCGGTGGACGGCGAGGAGGTGGCGGTCGCCTGGGCCCACGCGCTGACGCGCCGGGACGGTCCCACCGCGCTCGTCCTGACCCGGCAGAAGCTCGCGCCGGTGGAGCGCGAGGGGGGCTTCGACCCGGAGCAGGCGGCGCGCGGCGGCTACGTGGTGAAGGCGCCGGCCGGGGCCACCTTCACGGTCGTCGCCACGGGCAGCGAGGTCCCGCTGGCGCAGGCGGCGCTCGGGCTGCTGGCGCAGCGGGGCCTGCACGGCCGGCTCGTCTCCATGCCGTGCCTGGAGTGCTTCGAGGCCCAGGACGCGGCCTGGCGCGACGCGGTGATCCCGCCCGCGCTGCCCACCGCCGCGGTGGAGGCCGCCGTCGGCGTCGAGTGGTGGAAGCTCACCGGCAAGGACGGCCTGGTCATCGGCATCGACCGCTTCGGCGCCTCCGGCCCGGAGAAGGGGCTGGCCGAGGCCTACGGCTTCACGCCCGCCAAGGTGGCCGAGCGGCTGGAGGGCTGGCTGCGGGCGCGCCGCTGACGGGCGCGCCTCCGCCGGGCTAAGGTGCGGGGGCATGCACCCCCCCGCCCCGTCCAAGCCCGCGTCCCGTCTCGCCGGGGCCGCCCTGCTGGCGCTCCTCCTGGCCGCCTGCGGCGGCGGGGGGTCCTCGCCCGGCGCGGGACCGGCCGCCCTGGCCTCGGTGGCGATCGAGTCCTCCCCGTTCACCGGGGGGATGATCGCCAACGGCACGGTCACCCTGGACTCACCTGCCGGCGCCGCCGTGGTGGTGGCGCTGGCCGGGAGCGGCGGCCCGGTGAGCGTGCCGGCCTCGGCGACGGTGGCGGCGGGTGACCGGACGGCCACCTTCCAGGTGACCACCGCCGTGGTGACGACCCCCACCGCGGCCACCGTCTCGGCGACCTACGCCGGGCGGACCCGGACGGCGTCGCTCACCGTGGCGCCGCCGTGCGATCCGTCCACCCCCCTCACCGTCGAGGTGGGCGCCGGCCCCTGGACGCCGGTCGACCCGGCCGCCTGGAGCGCCGCCTGCACGGTCACCTTCCACGCCGCCGGCCTGGGATCCGGCGAGCGGCTGGCGCTGCTGGCGGTCAACGCCGGCGGGCCGGACGCCGCGGCGCCCTCCATCGCCCTGAGCGGGCCGAGCCCGTTCGCCGCGGCCGCCGGCGCCCCGCT
>JAJYAW010000475.1 GCA_021779335.1 Myxococcales bacterium
CCCGGCGCCGAGCCGCGCCGGCGAGAAGGGGGCCAGGTCCACCGGCGGCGCCCGGCCCAGCAGGACGGCGGCCACCGCGTCGGCGGTGACGGGGCAGAGCAGGATGCCGTTGCGGGTGTGGCCGGTGGCGTAGAGCAGGCCGGGGACGGCGCCGGGGCCGAGGATGGGCTCGCCGTCCGGGCTGGCCGGGCGGAAGTTGCTCCAGCTCTCCACCAGCGGCGCGCGGGCCAGGGCCGGCGCGATCTCCATCCCCACCTCGAGCACGTGGCGCAGGCCGCCCGCGGTGACCGCCTTCTCGAAGCCGACCTCCTCCATCGTCGAGCCGCACAGGACCCGCCCGTCGGGGCGGGGCACCACGTAGCCGTGGCCGGAGAAGACGACGCGGGCCAGGAGCGGCGGGCGGGTGTCGAGCACGGCCATCTGGCCCCGCACCGGCCGCACCGCCCCGGGCGGCAGGCCGTGTCCGGCCACCTGCATCGCCCAGGAGCCGGCCGCCAGCACCACCGCCGGCGCGTCCACCGGCCCCGCCTCGTGGTCCACGCCGGCGACGCGGCCCCCCTCGCGGCGGATGGCCCGCACCTGGCCGGTGAGGAAGCGGGCCCCGGCCCGCTGCGCCGCGATGGCCAGCGCCCGGCCGAGCTGCCTCGGGTCGAGCGAGCCCTCGTCCTCGAACCAGAGGGCGCCGCGCGTCTCCGGCGAGAGGCCCGGCTCGAGCCGGCGCACCTCGGCGTCGTCGAGCACGGTGACCGGGAGGCCGGCGGCCTGGAGCTTGGCGGCCCGGCCGGCCAGGAGGCGGGCGTGCTGGTCGTCCAGCGCCACCTCCAGCGTGCCGGCGGCGCGGTAGCCGAGCGCCAGGCCGGTGGCGGCCTCCAGCTCGGCCACGAAGGCCGGGTAGCGGGCCAGCGAGGCGCGGCCGAGGTCGTAGAAGGGGCCCGGCTCCAGCGCCTCCACGCCCGGCGAGAGGATGCCGCCCGCCGCGCTGGAGGCCTCCGCGCCCGGGATGGCCCGCTCCAGCACCACCACGTCGCGCCCCGCCTGCGCCAGGCGCCAGGCCACGGCGCAGCCCTGCACCCCCGCCCCGATCACCACCACGTCGGCCTTCATGGCGCCGCTCGCCTCCATGGCGGCGGAGCCTAGTCCGGGGGCGGAGGGCGCGCCACCGTCCGGTGGCGGCCCGGGGCGGATCGCTACGGCTGGGCGTGCTCCGCGCCGTTGGACCCCAGGGGCGCCGCGCGCGGGCTCGCCGTGGGCGCCAGCCCGTGGAGCAGCAGCTCCTGCACGTGGTGGCGCCAGGCCTCCGGCGAGATGGGCGCGTCGATGAACGGCCTCGCGGCCTCCTGCGAGCTCGCCACCAGCGCCGCCAGGCCGCCCACCGTGACCACCGCCAGCACCGGGTCGATGCCGCGCGCCCCGCCCTCGCCGAGCGCGACGGCGGCCGCCGCGCGCCGCACCGGCTCCAGCAGGGAGGGGTCGCTGCCGGCGAGCTGCGCCAGGTGCGGCGCGCCGTCGAGGTACTCGCGGATCAGGATCTGCGCCCCCATCTGATCGCGCATCATGGCGTCCAGGTAGGCGGTCACCACCTCCGCCGCGCCGACCGGGCCGTGCTCCACCAGGTCCGCGATCTCGGTGGCCGTGCCGAGCCAGACGGCCCGCAGGATGTCGAGGTAGAGCGCCTTCTTGGAGGACCAGTGGCGGTAGATGAGCGCCACGTTGCAGCTCGCGCCGCGGGCGATCCCCTGCACCCTCGCGCCGTGGTAACCGCGCCTCGAGAACTCGATGCGCGCCGCGTCCCAGATCCGCTCCGCGATGCCGCTGCGGGGCGGACCGGTCCGGCGCATGTTGGCGACTGAACCGTCCATGGCAGGGTTGCTGTAGCTTCGGACTTGACCGTGGTCAAGTCTTATGCGCCCCCATTTGGGGCTCCTTCGTCGGGGTGACGGAGTAGAGAGGAGTGGCCGTGACCGCGAGCACCATCCTCCACCTCGACCTGGACGCCTTCTACGCGTCGGTGGAGCAGCTCGACGACCCGGCGCTGCGCGGCCGGCCGGTCATCGTGGGCGGCACCTCGGGCCGCGGGGTGGTCTGCGCGGCGAGCTACGAGGCGCGTCGGTTCGGCGTCCGCTCCGCCATGCCCTCCGCCAGGGCGCGCCGCCTCTGCCCACAGGGCGTCTTCCTCCCGCCCCGCTTCGACCGCTACGGCGAGCTCTCCGATCGGATCTTCGACATCTACCGGCGCTACACGCCGCTCGTCGAGCCGCTCTCGCTCGACGAGGCCTTCCTCGACGTCACCGCCAGCCGCGCCCTCCACGGCGAGGGGCCGGCCATCGCCGCCGCCATCCGCGCCGCGGTGCGCGCCGAGACCGGGCTGACCGTCTCGGCCGGCGTGGCCGAGGTGAAGCTGGCCGCCAAGATCGCCACCGACCTCGGCAAGCCGGACGGGCTCACCGTGGTGCCGCCGGGCGGCGTGGCGGCCTTCCTGGCGCCCTTGCCGGTGGGGCGGCTCTGGGGCGTGGGCGAGGTCACCGAGGGCGCGCTGCGCCGGCTCGGCGTCGCCACCATCGGCGACCTGGCGCGCCTGCCGGAGGCGGCGCTCGCCGCGGCGGTGGGCGCCGACCGGGCCCACGGCCTGCGCGAGCTGGCGCGCGGCCACGACGACCGCGGCGTGGTGCCCGACGAGGGGCTGAAGAGCGTGGGCGGCGAGGAGACCTTCGAGGAGGACGTCCGCGGCGGGGCGGCCCTGGCGCGCGCCCTGCTCCTGCAGGCGGCGCGGGTGGGGCGGCGGCTGCGGGCCCACGGCCTGCGCGGGCGCGTCGTGACGCTCAAGGTGAAGTACGCCGACTTCACGCTGGTGACGCGGCGGGTCACCCTGGCGCGCCCCACCGACGACGACCGGGCCATCTACGAGGCGGCGCTGGCGCAGCTGCCGCGCCTCGATCCCGACCGCGCCGTCCGGCTGGCCGGCGTGACCGTCTCCGGGTTCGAGGAGGCGCCCGCGGCGGCGCCGCGGGGCGGGCAGCTCGACCTCTTCGGCGGCGCGGCCGCGCCCGAGG
>JAJYAW010000476.1 GCA_021779335.1 Myxococcales bacterium
CCGGGCCTCCCCGGGCGCCCCGCCAAGCCCTGAGGTCGCGGGACGGGCGCGGCGCGCCGCGGCGGCGGCGGCCCCTGCTATGCTCGGGGCATGTTCACCTGGGATCCGAGGCTCGAGACCGGCGTCAGCGAGATCGACGAGCAGCACCGGCTCCTCTTCCGCAAGGCCGACGCGGTGCTGGAGGCCGTGGCGGCCGGGCAGGGGGCGGCGGAGGTCAAGCGCACGCTTCAGTTCCTGGCGGACTACGCCGCGCTCCACTTCGAGACCGAGGAGCGCTACATGCGCGCCGCCGGCTTCCCCGAGGCGGACGCCCACGCCGAGATCCACGCCCGCATCAACCGCCGCATCATGGAGGTGGCGGCCAGCTTCCACGCCCAGGGCGCCAGCCCGGAGCTGGTGGCCGACGTGGAGGCGCTGGTGCGCGGGTGGCTCACCATGCACATCGCCGAGAAGGATCGCGCCGTGTCCGACTGGATCAACCAGGCGAGGGCGCAGGGCCGGTGAGCGGCCGCAGCCGAGCGGCCCGCCTGGCGGCGCGGTTCTCCCCAGGGTCCGTTCCCCGGCTCCGGGCGCGGGCGTAGCCTGCCCGACCGGTGCGGCGCGTGGCGCGTGCCCCCGGGGGGAGGAGAGAGACCGCGTGCAGCCAGCCCAGCCGCCCGACCAGCGAGCCGCGCCCCCCGCGCCCGGGACCTCCGCGGGGCCGCTGGCCGCGGTCCCCGCCGGCGTGCTGCTCCTCGCGCTCCTCCTCACGCTGGCGGCCTGGCGCGCGGTGGAGGAGGCGCCGGCGGCGCGGGCCCCGCTGGCCGTGCTGGCCGTCGGGCTCCTGTCGAGCCTGCTCCTCTTCGCCGTGGCCTGGCTCCTCGTCTCGGCCCGCGGGCGGGCGCTGGCGTCGGCGCGCCGGCTCCAGGAGGGCGAGGCCCGCTACCGCGCCCTCTTCGAGCTCGGGCTGGACGGGGTGGTGGTGCTGGACCCCGACACCGCCGCCTTCCTCGACTTCAACGACCGGGCCTGCGCCCAGCTCGGCTACACGCGGGAGGAGTTCCAGCGGCTCTCCATCCGCGACGTCGACGCCACCGAGACGGCGGCCCAGACCGCGGCGCGCATCCGCGCCGTGGTGGACGCCGGGCACCAGGAGTTCGAGGCGGTCCACCGCGACAAGCGAGGGGGGCTGCACGACGTCCTGGTCACCGCGCGCTGGCTCGAGGCGGGCGGGCAGCGCGTCTACCACTGCGTCTGGCGCGACGTCACCGCGCAGAAGCGGGCCGAGGAGGAGCGGCGCCGCGAGGAGCGGCGCTTCCACAGCTACTTCGACCTGCCGCTCATGGGCGCGGCCATCACCTCGCCGGAGCGGGGCTGGCTCACCGTCAACGACCGGCTCTGCGCCATGCTGGGCTACACGCGGGAGGAGCTGCAGGCGCGCACCTGGACCGAGCTCACCCACCCGGAGGACGTGGGGGCCGACGCGGCCTACTTCGCCGAGATGATGGCGGGGCGCCGCGAGGCCTACACCGCCGAGAAGCGCTACCTGCGCAAGGACGGCGCCACGCTCTACGCCCGGCTGGCGGTGCAGTGCGTGCGCGACCCGCAGGGGCGGGTCGAGTACTTCGCGGCGCTGCTGGACGACATCGGCGCGCGCAAGCGCGAGGAGCAGCTGGTGCGGGCGCGGCTGGCGCTCATGGACGACGCCCTGACCTGCGGCCAGCAGGAGCTGCTGGTCCGCAGCCTGGACCAGGCCGAGGGGCTGACCGGCAGCCGCATCGGCTTCTTCCACTTCGTGGAGGCCGACGAGCGCACCCTGTCGCTGCAGGCCTGGTCCACCCGGACCGCCCGCGACTCCTGCCGCGCCGCGGGGGAGGGGGTCCACGAACCCGTCGACCAGGCGGGCGTCTGGGCCGACGCCGTGCGCGAGCGGCGCCCGGTGGTCCACGACGACTACGCCGCGCTGGTCGGGCGCAAGGGGCTCCCGCCCGGCCACGCCGAGCTGGGGCGCGAGCTGGTGGTGCCGGTCCTCCGGCAGGGGCGGGTGGTGGCGGTGCTCGGGGTGGGCAACAAGGCCACCAGCTACTCCGAGGCGGACGTGACGCTCCTGTCGCGCTTCGCCGACCTGGCCTGGGACGTGGTGGAGCGCAAGCTGGCCCAGGACCGGCTGCGCGAGGGCGACGAGCGCTTCGCGGCGGCCTTCGAGCGGGCGCCCATGGTCATGCTGCTGAGCCGCCTCGAGGACGGCCGCATCCTCGACGTGAACCAGCGCTTCGTGGAGCTCTCCGGCCGCGCCCGCGAGGAGGTGGTGGGCCGGACCACGGTGGAGATCGGCTGGATCAGCGAGGCCGAGCGCGCGCGGGCGCACGCCGCGCTCCTGGCGGACGGGCGGCAGGCCGGCGTCGAGATCGAGCTGCGCGCCCGCGGCGGGCGGGCCTTCCGGGCCCGCTTCTGGGGCGAGCTCCTCACGGCCGGCGGCGAGCGCTGCCTGCTCTCCATCGTCCAGGACGTCACCGCCGAGCAGGCGCTGCAGCGGCAGCTCGCCCAGGCGCAGCGGCTGGAGTCGGTGGGCCGGCTGGCCGGCGGGGTGGCCCACGACTTCAACAACATCCTCTCGGTCATCCTGGGCCACGCCGACCTCCTGCTGGAGCGGGCCGCCCCGCAGGATCCGCTCCGCGAGGACCTCGCGGAGATCCGCGACGCCGCCCGCCGCGCCGCCGAGGTGACGCGGCAGCTGCTTGTCTTCGCCCGCCAGCAGGCGGTCGAGCCGCGGGTGCTGGACCTCAACGAGGCGGTGGCGGGCATGCTGAAGATGCTGCGCCGCCTCATCGGCGAGGACATCGACCTGCAGTGGACGCCCGGCTACGAGCTGGCGCGCGTGCGCATCGACCCGGCGCAGGTCGACCAGCTCCTGGCCAACCTGTGCGTCAACGCCCGCGACGCCATCGAGGGCGTCGGGCGCATCGCCATCCAGACCGCCAACGTCGACCTCGACGCCGGCTTCTGCGCGCGCCACGCCGGCCTGGCGCCCGGGCGGCACGTGCGGCTCACCGTGAGCGA
>JAJYAW010000038.1 GCA_021779335.1 Myxococcales bacterium
GCCCCGGCGGGCGCCGCGGGTCGCGCCGGGAGGGGCGGCTAGGCGGCCGCCTCCGCGAGCGCCCGGCGATAGCGGTTCAGATCCCTCGGCGTCTCGAACCGCTCCCCCAGCAGCACCGACAGGTTCCGCAGGATGGCGCCCACCACCCGGCGCTCCGCCACCTCGTCGAAGTGGAGCTGCTCGTCGAGCCAGCGCGTGAGCCAGCCCGGGTCCGGCAGGCGGCTCTGGATGGTGTCGTTGGGGTAGAGCGCCTTGGCCACGTGGATGTTGGTGGGGTGGAGCGGCTTGCGGTGCGGGCCGCTGCTGGTCATGAGGAAGCCCATCTTGGCGAAGGCGGCCCGGGCCTCGTCCGGCGTCCGCGCCAGGGCCCGCTGCATGTACCTGAGGTAGGCGCCGCCGTGGCGCGCCTCGTCCTTGGAGATGAGGTCGTAGAGGTGGCGCAGCACCGGCTCCTGGTGCCACTCGGCGGCGCGCCGGTACCACTGCGTCAGCCGCACCTCGCCGCAGAAGTGGAGCATGAGCGTCTCCAGCGGCGGGGCCGGGTCGGCCTGGAAGCGGACGGCGTGCAGCTCGGCCTCGGTGGGCACCAGCGCCGGGCGAAAGCGGCGCAGGTACTCCATGAGCGCGAGCGAGTGCTTCTGCTCCTCGTAGAACCAGACCGAGATGAAGGCGGAGAAGTCGCTGTCGTGCTGGTGGTCGCGCAGGAACATCTCGGTGGCCGGCAGCGCGGCCCACTCCGTGATGGCGTTCAGGCGCACGGTGAGCGCCTGCTCCTCGGAGAGGCGGGAGGGATCGAACTGGTCCCAGGGGACGTCGGCGAGGCGCCAGCGGGCGGCCTCCAGGGTCGAGAACAGCTCGGGGTAGAGCAAGCGGCACCTCGCGGATCGGGTGGACCTGGAGATGCCGTCGGCGCGTCTCGGTCGTGTCACGGCGGGCCGGCCCGGATGGGCCCCGCGCTACGCCGCGGCCAGCCTTGCCACCCGGGGGGGCAGCACCAGCGTGCCGTGGATGGCGTGGCGGAAGGCCTCGCGCGACTCGCCCACCATCTCGTGGGCCTCGGCCGCGGTGATGCGCCCCTTCCGGACCTGGGCCCGCAGCGCCGCCCGCAGCTTGTCCGCCATGGCGAGGTTGCGGGCCCCGGTGGCGTCGGCGGTGGCGGCCTCGCAGCGCCGCCCCTCCACCAGCAGCCCGAGGATGGCCACCACCGCCTGCTCGTTGGTCTCCTCGAGCAGGTCGTCCTCGAGCGGCAGCCGGCGGCCCCGCGCCAGCGCCAGCCGCGAGAGGTGCTGGAAGCGCCCCACCTTGGCCGAGAGGACCATCGAGCCGAAGAGCTGGCGCGACACCTGGAAGGGCAGCACCGACGCGCCGCGCAGCTGCCGCCCCAGGAACTTGTCGTGGTAGCGGGTGGCCGTGCCGGTCACCTGGCGGGCCAGCCCGGAGAGCCCCGGATCGAGCACCTGGTCGTAGCGGAGCTCCCAGTAGGCGTGCTTGGTCCGCAGCTTGTGGAAGGAGGAGACCGTCTTCCACGGGACGTAGTAGTTGTGCGCCACGGTGTCGGCGGCCAGGTGGGCCAGGTAGCCCCAGGCGAAGGCCTTCTCGGCGCCCGGGCCCGCCTCGTCGAGCACGTTGAAGCCGACCCGCCAGTTGTGACAATGGTCCTTGAACTGGGCCATGTTCTTGCCGACCACGATGTCGGCGGCCAGGGAGCCGTAGAGGAACTCGTTGGCGTACTCGGTGAGGAGCTCGCGCAGCGTGGTGGGCACCGGGCCGAGCGCCGCCAGCGCCTGGGCGGAGAAGCTGAGGTGGGCCAGCGGCGCCCAGGCCTGCGCCTGGGTCGGCCAGGCCAGGAGGGCGAGGGCCAGCGTGGCCAGCGCGGCGGCGGCGAGCGGGTGGCGGAGCTTCATCCGGCGTGGATCATAGGAACGAGGGCGGCCTGGCCGCAACGCGCCGTGCCGGCGCGGGGAGCGTGGAGCGTGGACGACGAGCGGAAGCGGGCGGTGGCGGAGGTGGCCGCGGAGGCGGCGCGGCACCTCGAGTGGCTCAGGGACTCGGGGATCCGGGAGGCGCCGGACGTCCCGCCGCCGACCGCCGCCCCGGCGGTGCCGCCGCCGCGCCCCCAGGCAGCCGGCGCCCCCGGGTACACCCTGAACGACAAGGGCTGCGGCAGCCAGGCGCTCCTCGCCATCCGGCAGGAGCTCGGCGAGTGCCGCCGCTGCAAGCTCGCGGGCGGCCGGACCAACCTGGTCTTCGGCACCGGCAACCCCGGGGCGGAGCTGGTCTTCGTGGGGGAGGGGCCTGGCGCCGACGAGGATCTGCAGGGCGAGCCCTTCGTCGGAAAGGCCGGCCAGCTCCTCACCCGGATGATCGAGGCCATGGGCTACCGCAGGGAGCAGGTCTACATCGCCAACGTGGTGAAGTGCCGCCCGCCGGGCAACCGCAACCCGGAGCCGGACGAGATCGCCGCCTGCGAGCCGTACCTGCGCCGCCAGCTCGACGCGGTGGGGCCCAAGGTGATCGTGGCGCTGGGCAAGTTCGCCGCCCAGACGCTGCTCCGCTCCGAGACCCCCATCAGCAAGCTGCGCGGCGCCTGGTCCAGCTACCAGGGGGTGAAGCTCATGCCCACCTTCCACCCGGCCTACCTGCTGCGCAGCCCGGAGGAGAAGAAGAAGGCCTGGGCCGACCTGCAGCTGGCCATGGCCGAGCTGAAGTCGGCCGGCCTGAAATAGCCCGCGCCCGCCGCGCGTAGTGCTCCGGAGTCACTCTGGGGAGAGAGACCCGAGGTGGGGCGGGCCGGGACGACACCCGGCTCGCCCCGTCCCGAACCTTCGCCGGGAGCACTCCGCATGCGCCGCCACGCCCTCGCCGCCGCCCTCGCCGCCGTCCTCGCCACCCCGCTCGCCGCCAGCGCCCACGGCTGGGGCTGGGGCCTGGGCGCCGGCACCTCGGGCGACGGCAAGAAGGTCACCCAGCCTCGCGCCGTGGGCGAGTTCAAGGCGGTGCGGCTCGAGGGGTCGCTCGACGTCCGGGTGAAGGTCGGCGCGCCGGCGTCGGTGGCCGTCACCATCGACGAGAACCTGCAGCCCCTGGTGGAGACCCGCCTCGAGGGCGACACGCTCGTGATCCGGACCACCGGGCCGATGCACTGCCAGGGCGAGAGCCTGGTGGAGCTCTCCACCCCGTCGCTGCGCGGCTTCGCCATCGAGGGCTCCGGCGACGTGCGCATCGAGGGGGGCCAGGGCGACCTGCAGCTCTCGGTGTCCGGCTCCGGCGACCTGGCCTGGAAGGGCACGGCCGGCGAGCTCCAGGTGGACATCGAGGGCTCGGGCGACGTGACGCTGGCGGGCGCGGCCGTCGAGGCCCGCCTCGACGTGGCCGGCTCCGGCGACATCCACGCCAGGGAGCTGAGCGCCGGGAGCGCGAAGGTCGGGGTGGCGGGCTCCGGCGACGTGGAGGTCACGCTCTCCGGCGGCACGCTCTCCGCCGAGGTGGCCGGCTCCGGCGACGTCCGCTGGTACGGCACCGCCCAGGTGGTGAAGGCCTCCGCGAGCGGCTCCGGCGAGATCGCCCACCGCTGAGACGTTCGCAGCCCGGCGGCCGCCCCGGCCCGCCGCCCCGGCCGCCTCCTTATGGGGTGGGCGGGGCGGCTCGGCGTCGATCTCGACGGCCGGACCGAAAGCTCTGGTTGGCAGCGCCCGGGCGCGGCCGTATCGTCGCCCGGTCCTTCAACCCTGGCACGAGAGGTTCCTCATGGCTGGACGTGGCGTCGTCATCGTCGGTGCGGCCCGCACCCCGATCGGAAGCTTCCTCGGCTCGCTCGCCGCCGTGACGGCGCCGCACCTCGGCGCGACGGCCATCCGGGCCGCGCTGGCGCGCTCGGGCGTGGCGCCGGCGGCGGTGAGCGAGGTCATCATGGGCAACGTGCTGCAGGCCGGCGTGGGCCAGGCGCCGGCGCGCCAGGCGGCCCTCTTCGCCGGGCTCCCCCAGACCACGCCGGCCTGGACGCTCAACAAGGTCTGCGGCTCGGGGCTGAAGGCGGTCATCTCGGCGACCCAGGCCATCGCGCTGGGCGACGCCGAGGTGGTGGTGGCGGGCGGGATGGAGTCGATGTCCAACACGCCCTACTACGACCGGGCGGCCCGCGCCGGCGCCAGGATGGGCAACGTCGAGCTGGTCGACGGCCTGGTCCACGACGGCCTGTGGGACGTGTACGGTCAGTATCACATGGGGATCTGCGCCGAGCAGTGCGCCACCACCCAGGGCATCACCCGCGCCGACCAGGACGCCTTCGCCGCCGAGTCCACCCGCCGCGCCATCGAGGCCTGGAAGGCCGGCGCCTTCAAGGGGGAGATCGTCCCGGTCGAGATCGAGGGGAAGAAGGGCGAGAAGACGGTGGTGTCCGAGGACGACGGTCCCAAGGGCGCGCGCCCGGAGAAGATCCCCGCGCTCAAGCCGGTCTTCAAGAAGGACGGCACGGTCACCGCCGCCAACGCGTCCTCCATCAACGACGGCGCCGCGGCGCTGGTGCTGATGAGCGAGGAGCGGGCCCGCGCCGAGGGGCGCGAGGTGCTGGGCCGGATCACCGCCTGGGGCGGCGCGGCCCGCGCCCCGGTGGAGTTCACCATCGCCCCGGCCGACGCCATCCGGGTCACGCTCGCCAAGGCGGGGCTCTCGGTGAAGGACGTCGACCTGTGGGAGATCAACGAGGCCTTCGCGGTGGTCTCGGTGGCCAACAACCGGCTGCTCGGGCTCGACCCGGCCACGGTGAACGTCCGCGGCGGCGCCGTGGTGCTCGGCCACCCCATCGGCGCCTCCGGGGCGCGCATCCTGGTGACGCTGCTGGCGGCCATGAAGGACCTGGGCAAGAAGCGCGGCCTGGCCTCGCTCTGCATCGGCGGCGGCGAGGCGGTGGCGCTGGTGGTCGAGCGGTAGGCGGAGGCCCGGCATGGACAAGCTCGTCGAGTCGGCCGACGCCGCGGTGGCGGACATCCGCGACGGCGCCACGGTGCTGGTCGGGGGGTTCGGCCTGTGCGGCAACCCGGAGAACCTGATCGCGGCGCTGCACCGCAAGGGCGTCAAGGGGCTCACCATCGTCTCGAACAACTGCGGCACCACCGACCTCGGGCTCGGCCCGCTCCTCCAGGCGCGGCAGCTCCGCAAGATCGTGGCCAGCTACGTGGGCGAGAACAAGGAGTTCGAGCGGCAGTACCTCTCCGGCGAGCTGGAGGTGGAGCTGGTGCCGCAGGGGACGCTGGCCGAGCGGCTGCGCGCCGGCGGGGCCGGCATCGGCGGCTTCTACACCCGCACCGGCGTCGGGACCCAGGTGGCCGAGGGGAAGGAGACCAAGGTCCTCGGCGGCAAGACCTTCCTCCTCGAGCTGCCCATCCGCGGCGACTTCGCCCTGGTCCACGCCTGGCGCGCCGACGGCCACGGCAACCTGGTCTTCCGCAAGACGGCCCGCAACTTCAACCCGCAGGTGGCGGCGGCCGCGGCGGTCACCATCGCCGAGGCCGAGGAGGTCGTGCCGGTGGGCGCGCTCGACCCCGACCAGGTCCACCTGCCGGGCATCTACGTGAAGCGGCTGGTGAAGGGGGCGCGCTACGAGAAGTGGATCGAGCGGCGCACGGTCCGGCCGCGGGACGCGGCCGGACCCGGCGGAGCGGCGCGGCCGCGGGAGGGGAGGTAGCCATGCCGCTCACCCGTGAGCAGATCGCCGCGCGCGTGGCCCTGGAGCTCCGCGACGGCTTCTACGTCAACCTGGGCATCGGGATGCCCACCCTGGTGGCCAACTACGTGCCGGCCGGCGTGGAGGTCGTGCTCCAGTCGGAGAACGGCATCCTGGGCGTCGGCCCGTACCCGCTGGAGGGCGAGGAGGACGCGGACCTCATCAACGCCGGCAAGGAGACGGTCACCGTCCGGCCCGGCGCGGCCTACTTCTCCTCGGCCGACTCCTTCGCCATGATCCGCGGCGGCCACATCGACCTCGCCATCCTGGGGGCGCTGGAGGTCTCGGAGCGAGGCGACCTGGCCAACTGGCTGGTCCCCGGCAAGATGGTGAAGGGGATGGGCGGCGGCATGGACCTGGTCATGGGGGCGAAGCGGGTGGTGGTGATGATGGACCACGCCACCAAGGACGGCCGGCCCAAGATCCTGAAGGCCTGCAGCCTGCCGCTCACCGGCCAGGGCTGCGTCTCGGCGGTCTGCACCGACCGGGCCTGGCTCGACGTGACGCCCGAGGGGCTGCTCCTGCGCGAGCTGGCCCCGGGCGAGTCGGTCGAGTCGGTGCAGGCCCTCACCGAGCCGAGGCTTCGGGTGGCCCCGGATCTGCGGACGGTGAAGGTCTAGGCGCCTCGCCGCGGGGCCCGGCCCGCCACGCGCGGGGGCTGGGCCAGCCACGCGCGGGGGCTGGGCCAGCCACGCGCGGGGGCTGGCCCGCGCGCCCCCGGAGGTCCACAATGACGCGGTGTCTTCACCTCTCGTCACGCTGACCACCGACTACGGCGCCGGGTCCGGGTATCCGGCGCAGCTCAAGGGCGTGCTGCTGCGCGCCCTGCCGGAGCTGCGCATCGTGGACCTGTCCCACGGCGTGCCCCCCTACGACCTGCTGGCCGGCGCGCTGCTGCTGGAGGCCTGCGTGCCCGCCTTCCCGCTCGAGGCGGTCCACCTGGCGGTGGTGGACCCGGGCGTGGGGACCGCGCGGCGGGGCCTCTGCGTGCTGGATGGCGAGGGGCGGCGGCTGGTGGGGCCGGACAACGGCCTCCTCACGCCCTTCCTCGGCCCGGGCGCCCGCGCCTGGGAGCTCGCCGATCCGGCCCTGGTGCCCCAGCCGCGCCTCGCCACCTTCCACGGCCGCGACGTCTTCGCGCCGGTGGCGGCCGCGCTGGCCGGCGGGCTCGACCCGGCCCGCCTCGGCCCGCCGGTGGCCGATCCGGTCCTGCTCGACTGGCCTTCGGCGGAGCGGATCGCCGGCCAGGTGCGCGGCGTGACGCTGGCGGTCGATCCCTTCGGCAACCTGGTCACCTCCATCCGCGAGTGCGACCTGGCCGGCGCCGAGGTGCGGCTGGCGCTCTGCGACGGCCGCCCCGCACGCTGGGTCCGCACCTTCGGCGACGGCCAGCCCGGCGAGCTGCTGGCGCTGGTGGGGAGCGGGGGGCGGATCGAGGTGGCGGTCCGCGAGGGGAGCGCGGCCGGCCACCTGCACCGGTGGCGCGGCGTGGAGGTGCGCCTGCTCCTCGGGGCGGCCGGTCCGCTTGGCGCTCCCGGGGGCCCCTGCTAGAGTTTGTCCCTGCCCCATGGGGATCGCCGACGACAACAAGCGCAAGGCCGCGCGCCTGCACCACGAGATCCCGCTGGCCTACCGGTCGCTGGGCTCGTTCCTGAGCGACTGGGCCACCAACATCAGCCAGGGCGGCCTCTTCATCAACACCCGCAAGCCGCTGCCGGTGGGCACGCCGGTCAGCATCATCATCCAGCTCCCCGGCGAGCCCTTCCCCTCCAGCCTGGAGGGGCGCGTCACCCGCGTCACCGAGCTCGACAACCACGAGAGCATGGTGCCGGGCATGGGCGTGGAGTTCACCGGGCTGGACGCGGCTCGCCGCGCCGAGCTCGAGCGGTTCGTCCAGCGGCTCAAGCACGACCTCGACGACGCGTAGGGACCGCCAGGCGCCGTGCTCGTCACCCTGCAGATCGAGGACCTCGCCCCGGGCGGCGAGGGCGTCGGCCACGCCGACGGCCGGGCCATCTTCGTGGCCTTCACCGCGCCGGGCGACCGGGTGGTGGCCGAGGTGGCGCCCGGCGACGGCGCCACGCACGGCGAGCTCGTGGAGCTGCGCGCCGCGGGGCCCGCCCGCGTGGCTCCCCCCTGCCCGCACTTCGGCCCGGACGGGCAGCGCTGCGGCGGCTGCGAGTGGATGCACGCCTCGGCGCCGGCGCAGCTCGGCGCCAAGGGGCGGGCCCTGCGGGAGACGCTCCGCAAGATCGGCCGGCTCGACCCGGGCAGCTACGCCTGGGGCGGCGTGGTCCCCTCGCCGGCGCCGCTCCGCTACCGCGCCCGCGCCAAGTTCCACCTCGACCGGGGGGCCGGGCGGCTGGTCTTCTTCAGGCGCCGCTCCCACGAGCCGGTGCCGCTCGTCGAGTGCCTCCTGCTCGCCCCGGGGCTGGAGCGGCTGCGGGCCTCGCTCGGGCCGGCCATCCTCGAGGCCGGCCTCTCGCCGCGCGAGGTCTCCATCGAGTGGTCCGACCTCTCCGGGCGCGGCGCCGCGCTCCTCGCGCTGCCGGCCGCCGGGGAGCGGGAGCGGAGGAAGGGCGAGGCGCTGCTGGCCTCCGCGCCGGCGCTGGCCGGCCTGGTCCTGCAGGGCCCGTCGGCGGCGCCCCTCCTGGTGGGCGACCCGGTGCTCCGCCACGAGCGGGCGCCGGGCCAGGCGGCCGCCGGGACCTGCCGCTCTCGGCCGGACGTGTTCCTGCAGGCCAACCGGGGCGCCAACGCGCTGCTCGTGGAGGCCGCCCTCGAGCAGCTTCGGCCGGAGGGCGAGGAGGTGCTCGAGCTCTTCTGCGGCGCCGGCAACTTCACCGGGCCGCTCGCCGCGCGCGCCCGCGGCGTGGCGGCGGTGGAGCAGCAGGGGCCGGCCCTGGAGCTGGCCCGGGCCGAGCCCTCCGGCGGCCACGTGCGCTACTTCGCCGGCGACGCCCTGGCGGTGGCCCGCGCCTTCGCCCGGGAGCGCGGCCCGACGGCGCGCCGCTTCGGGGCGGCCCTGCTCGATCCGCCACGCGACGGCGCCCGGGGGATCGGGCCGGTCCTGCGGGACCTCGGCGTGGCCAGGGCCGTCTACGTCTCCTGCGACGTGGCCACGCTGGCGCGCGACCTGCGGGGCTGCGTCGAGGCGGGGTTCCGGGTGGAGCGGGTGCAGGCCTTCGACCTGTTCCCGCAGACGCACCACGTGGAGGGGCTGGCCCTCCTCGTCGATCCCGCGGCTGCGGCCAAACGCCCGACGTGACGCCCTCCGCGGGAGGCGTATCATCGAGCCATCGCACCGCCAGTCGCCACTGGCCGCTCCTCGGGGGGACGGGGGTGGCTGCTGGATCTCCCTCCACGCGTGGCCCTGGGCTTCGCCGCCGCCATCCTGTGCCTCGCGGCCACGGTGCTGGTCACCACGCGGCTCGAGGCCGCCCGGGACGAGCAGGCCCGGCTCGTCCAGCACACCACCGAGACCCTGCTGGCCCTGGAGGCGCTCGAGGCGGCCCACCGGACCGCCGCGCTCTCGGTCGACGCCCACGTGGAGGGCGGCGCCACCTGGGAGCGCGAGCTGACGCAGGGGGCGCTCGACCGGATCGAGCCGCTGCTGCAGCGGGCGGGGCGGCTGGTCTCCGACGAGGAGGAGCAGGCGGCGAGGTTCCGGGAGCTGGCGCCGCAGGTCCGCCGCCAGGCGGAGCGGGTCCGCGCCTCGCTGGAGGCCATGGCGCAGGGGGACCAGCCGGGCGCCCACGCCGTGCTCCACCAGATGGGCCTGGCCAGCATGGCGCCCATCGACGAGCTCTTCCGGGCGCTGGTGGACTCCGAGGCCACGCTCCTGGAGCGGCGGCACCGCGCCTGGCGGCGCGCCTCGGTCACCGGGGCGGCGGTCTTCGCCCTGGCCACGGCGGTCCTGCTGGGGCTCATCCTGCTGGCGGCCCGGAGGGTCGGGACCGAGATCCGGGCCCGCGAGAAGCTCTCGGCGGAGCGGGCCGACACCCTGGCGCTCCAGCAGCAGCTCATGGCCATCGTCAGCCACGACCTGCGCGGCCCGCTGGCGGCCATGAAGAGCACGGCCGCCCTCCTCGCGCGCAGCCCGTCCATCGACGACGGCCACCGCGAGGACGCGCTGCGGGTGGTCTCCAACGCCCGGCGCATGGAGCGGCTCATCCGCGACCTGCTCGACTTCTCCCGGATCCGCGCCGGCCACGCCCTGCCCATCCACCCCGGCGAGGCCGACCTGGTGGAGCTGTGCCGCAGCGCCGTCTCCGACCTCGGGCGCGACGCCGAGGGGCGGGTCACGGTGGAGGGGCGCGGCCCGGTGACAGGGAGCTGGGACAGGGATCGGCTGGAGCAGGTGGTCTCCAACCTGGTCAGCAACGCGCTCAAGTACGGGCCGGCGCTCCGGCCCATCCGCATCGTGGTGGACGGGACGGGCGGCGACGTGCTGGTCTCGGTCCACGACGACGGCGGGGGGCTACCTCCCGAGCAGCTGGAGGCCGTCTTCGAGCCCTTCCGCCGGGCCGTGGCGGGCGACGCGCAGGAGACCGGCTCGGTCGGCCTGGGGCTCTACATCGTGCGGCGCATCGTCGAGGCCCACGGCGGGGAGGTGACGGTGGCCTCGGCGCCCGGCGCCGGCACCACCTTCACGGTCCGGCTGGCGCGTCGGACAGCGCCAGCAGCCGCTCCAGCAGCGGCGGGTGGCTGAGCCGCCAGGCCACGTACCAGGGGTGGGGCCAGAGGTTGGAGAGCCGGTCCTCGGCGAGGTCGAGCAGGGCCGCCCCGAGCGCCTCGGGCCGGCCGGTGAGCCGGGCCGCCTCGGCGTCCGCCTCCAGCTCCTGCCGCCGCGAGAGCCAGGCCTGGGCCGGGGCGAGCCAGGAGGCGAAGGCGCCCCCGAGGATCGAGACCAGCGCCAGGGCGGCGTGCGGGGACGGCCCGGCGAAGCCGAAGGCGGCGCAGAGGGGCGGCCAGCGGAGCGCCAGCGTCAGCGCCACCAGGAGCCCCAGCGTGCCGGCCAGCCCGCCCAGCAGCCGCGCGGCGAGGTGGCCGTGCAGGTGGTGGCCCAGCTCGTGGGCCACCACCGCCTCCACCTCCTCGGGGCCCAGCCGCAGCAGGAGGGCGTCGTCGAGCAGCAGGCGCGGGCACCACAGGCCGCCCAGCCGGGCGTTGGGCAGGCCGCCCCGGCGCGCGCTCTCCACCAGCAGGACGGCGTCGGGCCGGAGGCCGCCGCGGACGGCCAGCGCCTCGACCCGATCGCGGAGCGCGCCGGGCGGCAGCGGCCGGTGCGGCACCAGGCGCGGCTCGACCAGGGTGGGCCAGCCCCAGGCCATCGCCACCTGCAGGGCGGCCAGCAGGCCGAAGAGCCAGAGCCACCAGGCCTCCCCGCCCAGCGTCATGATGGCGTGGACCGCGTAGAGGAAGGGGACGCCCAGGGCCACGGTCACGGCCCAGCCCTTGAGCCGGGCGGCCAGGAAGCCGCCCGGGGTGGCGACGGACAGCCCGAAGCGCCGCTGCACCACGAGGACGTCCCAGGCGGAGAACGGGAGGTCGACGGCCCACGCGATCGACGAGAGCAGCCCCAGGAAGAGCACGAACTCGTGGCTGGTGCCGTCGGCGCCGAAGAGCGGGTCGAGCCGGAGGTCGATCCAGGGGAGCAGGCCGGAGAGCAGGAGCGTGAGCGTGAGGGCGGCCGAGGCCGCGGCGCGGAAGAGCCCGACCCGGCCGCTGGCCAGCGCGTGGGCCCTGGCGCGCTCCGCGATCGCCGGGTCCACCAGCCCCTCCAGCCCCTCGGGGACGCCGCGCGCGCGGTGCGCCCGCCACAGGTTGAGCCCGATGAGGAGCAGGTCCGCGGTCTGCTCGACCGCGAACAGGCCGACGAAGATGGGGAGGAGCGCAGGCTGCATGTCTTGGTAGGCGCTCGAGGCCCCCCGCCTGTGACCGGAATCGGTCGTGACAAGTGACGGCGCCGATTTTCACGCACTCTCAGAGCGGAAGTCCCGCTCGCGCCTTGGCGAGCAGGACGCGGCGTACGCTCTCGTCGAGCCTCGGTCCCAGCTCCGCCCTGGATCGCACCAGGTCGGCCAGGACCTGGCGCGGATCGGGCAGGTCGAGCCAGGCCACCGGGGCGGTCGTGAGCAAGAGGTCGTTGCCCGCCAGGAAGGCGCGCCGCCAGAGCTCCTCCCGGTCGCCCCCGGTCGCGACGAGCAGGCTCGGGACCGCGAGATCGTCGGTCACGGCGAGGAAGCCGGCGAGGTGGGCGCGGGCCACGAGCTCGGGAGAGAAGACGGCCGGGACGCCCCCGTAGGCGGCGAAGGCCACGTTGGCGAGCATCACGCCGGCCAGGTCGTCGCCGGCCGCCACGAAGGCGGCCTGGTGGCGGGCGATCTCCTGGGCGCTCCGGTCGACCAGGAGCAGCGCCTTGTCGGAGGAGCCCTCGACGGGCCCGTAGCCCGGGTAGTGCTTGCCGATGGGGAGCACGCCGGCCGAGGAGAGCCCGTGGGCGAAGGCGCGGGCCAGCCTGGCCACCCGCACCGCGTCGATGCCCAGCGAGCGCCCGGTCTCGGCCATGAAGCCGTGATCGGCCAGATCCAGCACCGGCCCCAGGCTCATGTTGACGCCCAGCGCCCGGAGGTCGAGGCCGGCGCGCCGCCCCCAGGCCTCCACCTCCCAGCGCCCCTCCTCGCCCATGTCCCGGGCCGACGGGAGGGCGGAGAGCGTGCGGAGCCCCTTGAAGCGGTTGAGGTCGCCGCCCTCCAGATCGACGGCCACCAGGAGCGGCAGCCTGGACCGCCGCTGCAGCGCCTCGACGCGCCGGCGGAGCGCCGCCGGATCGCGCAGCATCCCGCCCACCAGGATGACGCCGCCCTGGTCCACCGGGCCGTCGCCGGGGGGAGGGTAGGCCATGACGAGCTGGGCCACCTTCTCCTCCAGCGTGAGCCCGGCGAGCCGCCGCTCCACGGCGGAGAGGGTGGCCTGGCGGTCGACCTCGGCGGCGAGGTGGGGCGCGGCGAGGTGGGGCGCGGCGGCGCGCGGCGCGGCGGCCGGCGGCGGGGCGGGGCGGCCGGCCGGG
>JAJYAW010000477.1 GCA_021779335.1 Myxococcales bacterium
TTCGGACGCGACAACCACGACGGGCCACGGCCTCATGCCGTGGCCAGCTCGAAGGGAGGTCTCCTGGCTCCCGGGGCCGCGGGCGACGCATCCGTCGTCCGCTCGCCGCCTTCCACCTTCCCACCGCGAACGCGCCGCGGCAGTGGTGACTGCGCTGAAGGCGACTTCTCCCCGGCTACAGTGGCGGGACCGCGCCGGCTTCTGACCGGACTTCCCTGTTCCTCCGAGCGGGTGCTGCGGGGTCTTCGGTACCGGAGGCGCGCCGGCGAGTCAAGGCGCGTCTCCGCGGGCGACGGCCGCGGGCGCGCCGGGGCCAGGGAAAAGGGTGCGGTCCCGTGGCCTTGCGCGCCCGCGCGCCGTCGCGGGGCGCCTCACCTCCTGGCGGGCTGCGGCGGGGCGGCGGGGGCGCCGCCGCCCGTGGTGAGGTGCGGCCTCACCTTGGCGAACCAGGCGGGGCCGAGGCCCTTCACCTTGGTCACGTCCTCGGGGCGCTGGAACGGCGCCCTGGCGCGGTGGCTCACGATGGCCTGGGCCTTCTTCAGCCCGACGCCCGGCAGGCGCATGAGCTCCTGCACGGAGGCCCGGTTGAGGTCGATCCGGTCGCCGGGGCCGAGCGGCTTCTTGGCGAGGGCCGGCGCGGCCAGGAGGAGGCAGGCCGCGGCGAGGGCGGCGCGGAGGGCGGGGCTCACGGGTGCACCTCGTCCTCGGCCGCGGCGCGGCGCGCGCCGCCGTTGGCGCCGGCCGGCGCCTTGGCCTCGTCGCGCTGCTCGCGCACCTGGAGCTTGTTGGTGCCGAGCGGCAGGGCGTCCAGGTAGATGGAGGTGGAGCCGTCGCGGTTGGTGAAGGCGATGCCGATCTTCTGCCACCAGCTGGCGCGGTCCCCGTCCTTCTCGTTGATGGCGTAGACGGCGAGCCGCTTGCCGCCGGCGGTGCTTCCGTTGGTGTCGCTCATGTCGGGCCTCTCCGGAGTGGTCCCTCGGGCGCACGGCGCGCGAGGGGTTGGTCGTTCGTGCGCGAGGCGCACGCCACGGGAGAGAGCAGGGGGCGTGCCGGGGCCAAGGCCCCGGTATCACGGGCGAGCGGCTCGGCACGGATGTTCAGGGGGCGGACCGACGGCCGCGTGGCGGACCTCCCCTCCGGGCCAGGCGGCGCTCAGCGCCCCCCGCGGCCGGGCCCGGGCCCGCGTCACAGGTCGACGATCTCGACGCGCCGGTTCCTGGCGCGCCCCTCCTCGGTCCGGTTGGTGGCCGCCGGGGAGAGCGGACCCACGCCGTGGGCCGTCAGCCGGGAGGCCGCCACGCCGTGCTGCGCGACGAGCGCCTGCACCACCGCCTCGGCCCGCGCCTGCGAGAGCTTGAGGTTGGCGTCCAGCACCCCGGTGGCGTCGGTGTGGCCGACCACCCGGAGCTTGAGCGCCGGCTGGCCCGCCAGGAGCTTGCCCACCTCTGCCAGCGCCGGGGCCGACTCGGGCCTCACCACCGCCAGGCCGGTGTCGAAGAAGATGCCGTTCACGGTGGCGCGGCCGTCGGCGGTGAGGGCGCTCAGGAGCGCGTCCGCGTTGGCGGTGACCTCCTGGACCATCTCCTGCCGCTCCACGACGAACACGTGGAAGTCCGGGCCGTAGGCGCCGGCCTGGACCCAGGTCTCGCTCCCGCCCCTCTTGAGGCGCAGCGTGGTGCTCCCGTCGGCGTCGTAGAGCACCTCGCCGCCGGCCTGCTTGATGGCGTTCTGGTAGTTGCGGACCCACTGCAGGGCGCTCGGCCGCTGCGGCCCGTCGAAGCTGTAGAGGAGGCGCTGGTACTTCCCCTCGACCACCTCCTCCTTGAACTTGCGGGCGGTCCCGACCCTGAACTTGTGCGCCTCGAACGGCTTCTGGTCGCAGCTCCAGAGGTTGAAGCCGGCCATCCGGTTGAAGAGCGGGTGGTCGGCGCAGCCGGCCTTCTCCGGCCTGGCGCCGGCCAGCGTGGGGGCGAGCAAGAGGACGGCGAGCGCGAGCTTCAGGTGCATGGGACCCTCCCTCGGTGGGCCCGGACCGGCCGGGCGCGGCGTGGAGCCTCGCAGCCGCTGCGCGGGCTGGCAACGAGTTCGTCGGCTCCGCCCTCTTCGGGCGAGCCGCGGGCGGCGTCGCGGGCGTGCGGCGTTCCGCCGCTCTTCACCGGAAGTCGAGCCGCCCGAACAGCCACACCTTCACCCAGTCGAGCGCCGCGAACCAGGCGAGCCCGAGCGCCGCCACGCCGACGAGCAGGGAGGCGCCGACGGCCGGCATGAGGACGCCGGCGCCGGCCAGGGCGGCGGTGATGCCCAGCCCGACCAGGGAGCTCACCACCAGGGCGCCGCTCGGCGCCGACCGCCAGAAGTGGCGCCGCTCCCGCAGCAGGTAGACGCCGGCCTGCGAGGTCAGGATGGAGGTGAAGAAGGTGAGCGCCTGCAGGTGGGGTGCGTCGAGCCCGAGCCGGAGGGCACCCCACAGGAAGACCCCCAGCGAGAAGGCGAGCCGGCCCGCCGCCAGCGCCACGCCGGCCACCAGGACGGCGCGGGTGTCCCAGCGGTTGGGGTGCGGCGCCACCTCCATCCGGTCGGTGGAGATGGCCATGGTGAGGAAGTCGTTGAGGAAGAGGGTGAGCACCAGGAGCATCGGGGTGAGCGGGTTGTGGCCCGTCACCAGGAACCCGACGACCAGGAGCGCCATCATCTCCATCTTCTTGGTCAGCATGTTGAGCGTGTAGGTGGTGATCCGCTGGAAGACGAGGCGGCTGGTGGCGATGGCGGCCACCACGCCGCCCAGCCCCGGCTGCGTCAGCACCATGGCGGCCGCGGCCTTGGCCACGTCGGTGGCGTTGGCCACGGCCACGCCCGCCTCGGCCTGCCGCAGGGCCGGGGCGTCGTTGACGCCGTCGCCGCTCATCCCCACCACCGCCCCCGTCCGCTGGAAGACCCGCACCAGCTTGTACTTGTCCTCCGGGAAGACGCCGGCGAAGACGCTGCACCCCGCGCCGGCGGCGCCCGGATCCCCGCGCAGCGCCTCCGGCGGGCA
>JAJYAW010000478.1 GCA_021779335.1 Myxococcales bacterium
CGACGCCGCGGCGCCGGCGTCCGCGCCGGCCGGGACACCACCCGCGCCGCCGGCGCCCGGCAAGCTGGGTGAGGAAAGGGGCGACAAGTGAAGGATCTTCGCGTGCTTGTGGCCGTCTCGGCGGCCGTGTTAACGATTCTCGTGGCCGGTCCGGCGCGGGGCGAGGACGCCCCGGCCGCCAGGCCGAAGAAGGCGGCGCCGCGGAAGATCCTGCGGCTGGAGGAGATGAAGGTCGAGGGTCGCATCCAGAAGCCCCAGGCCATGTTCCTCATGCCCCGGGCCAACCTGAACTACGGCGAGCTCGATCGGTCGGAGCCGTTTCTCCCGAAGGTGGTCCAGGCCCTCCAGAAGGCCCCGTTCTAGCTCGAGCGGTCGGTGCGAAGGAGCAGGTGAAAGCGCGATGGCGGCTCTGCAGTCCAAGGTGCTCCGGGTCGGCGTGATCCAGGGCGGGAAGATCGTCGAGGAGCGCGTCATCCCGGCGCGCCAGGCGGTCACCATCGGGACCTCCACCAGGAACACCATCGTCGTGCCGCAGTCCGACCTGCCGGCCTCGGCGACTGTCTTCGCCTGGCAGGGCGATCGCTACCAGCTGTGCTTCGCCGAGGGCGCGGAGGGGCGCATCCAGGGGCCGCAGGGCGCCGCCGACTTCGGGGCGCTCGTCTCCCAGGGGCTGACCAGGCGCGAGGGGCGCGGCCACTCGGTGCCGGTGGGCGAGGACCAGCGCGGCAAGATCGTGCTGGGCGAGGTGACGCTGCTCTGGCAGTTCGTCACGCCGCCGCCCGAGGCGCCCCGGCCCGTCCTGCCCAGGGAGGCCAAGGGCAACCACTTCAAGAGCATGGACCGGCTCTTCGTCTCCCTGCTGGCCATCTCCTTCCTGCTCCACGGCGGCGCCTACGTGGCGCTGGCCAGCACCGCGCTGCCGGCCGAGCTGACGCTCGAGGAGATCCCGGACCGCTACGCCAAGGTGCTCATCCCGGACCGCCTCCCCGCCCCGCCGGTCGAGAAGAAGGAGGAGTCCAAGCCGGGCGCCGAGGAGAAGAAGCCCGAGGAGGCCAAGAAGGCCGAGCCCAAGAAGGGCGACCGGACCGCCGAGACGGCCGAGCAGGCGGCGTCCCGCAAGGCGGCGCGCGCCGCGGCGGTGGCCAAGGCCGTCTCCTCCAGGGGCATGCTGAAGGTGCTGGGTGCCCTCGGGCCGGGCACCGGCAGCGGCGCGGTGGCCGACGTCTTCGGCGCCGGCGGCGGCATGACCGACGTGGCCACGGCGCTCTCCGGGGCCGGCGGCGTGGCGGTGGCCACGGACCCGGGCGCGGGCGGCGGCCGCAAGGGCGGCGGCCAGGGCGGCAAGGCCTCCATCGGCGACCTCGCCACCAGCGGCGGCGGCGCGGTGGGCTACGGCGCCAAGAGCGACGTGCGGGTCTCGGGCACGGTGGCCACCGAGGCGGCCGAGGTCGACTCGGCCGACATCGACCAGGCCAAGCTGGCGGCCTTCGTGCGCGCGCGCATGGGGCTCATCAAGGCCTGCTACGAGAACGCCCTGAAGCGGAACCCCTCGCTGCGCGGCAAGATCAGCATCCGCTTCACCATCCTGGAGACCGGCGGCATCGCCGACATCATCGCCGCGGTGAACAGCATGGGCGCGCCCGAGGTGGCCTCCTGCATCACCAACACGATGCGCACCTGGCGCACCCAGTTCCGGCCGACCGGCCCGGTGACGGTGGAGTACCCGTTCGTCTTCGCGCCCGTGAACTGACATGAAGGCCGTCCGCCTCGCCGAGCTCAGGGAGGTGCTGCAGGGCGCGCCGTTCGCGGCCTGGTGGGCCGACCTCCAGCGGGCCCAGGCGGCGGCCGGCCAGGCCAGCGAGCGCCACCGGGACCTGCGCGCCCAGGCGGAGCTCATGGACCAGCGCGCCGAGCTGGCGCAGCGCGCGGCCATCGACGCCTTCTCCAGCGCCGGCGGCGCCGAGGAGGACCAGGCCCGCTCCGGCGCCGACGCGCAGGAGCTGGAGAACCGCGCCCTGGCGCTGGTGGGGACCTACGAGGAGCAGCGCACCCGGACCAGCGACCTGTGGTACCGGCTGGGCGGCGTGGAGCGCACCCTCGAGGAGGCCACCGACCCGGCGGCGCGGCGCCAGCTGGAGCGGCAGCTCCCGACCCTGCGCCAGGAGTACGGGCAGGAGGACCAGCGGCGCGACCGGCTCTGGGCCGAGGTGGAGGCGCTCTGGGCGCGCAGCCTGGAGCGCTCGCTCCTCTCCCACGAGCACGGGGAGCGGGCCAGGCGCATCCGCAGGGAGGCCGAGCGGCTCTTCAAGGAGGCCGACGAGCGCCGCCAGCGGGCCCGCCAGCTCCAGGCCGAGGCCGGCGCCGCGGCGCGCGAGGAGGCCGCGGCCGCCCGGCTGCGGGACCAGCTGCTGGAGCGGGCCGAGGGCGAGTTCGGCTGCGTCCACGGCGAGCGCTTCCTCTACTGGCGCCACCGCGACGACCGGCGGGCGGCCTTCGCGGTCTCCCTGGTGGACGACGCCGGGGGCGCCGAGGTGGCGCTGCGGGCGCTGGCCGTCTACACCGTCGGTCCGGCGCGCGGGGTCGCGGCGCTGGAGCCGGCGCGCGAAGGGCCGGCCGCCTCGGCCGAGGAGGCGGACCGCCGCCTGGAGGCGCACCTGCTCGGCCCGCGCCCGGCCCCAGGGGTCCCACCATGATGCAGCTCCTCCTCGCCGTCGCGCTGGGCGCGGGCGCCCTCTCCAACTTCCCCCGGGACGCCGGCGGCAAGATCACCCAGCCCGCGGTGGGCGTGGTGCTGGACGGCGCCCCGGTGGTGCTGGTGGCCGCCGGGGACCGGCTGGCGGGCTTCCGCGCCGACGGCGGCAGCCCGCCCGGCCTCCCGCTCCTGCTGGGCGACGGCGAGGTGGCGGTGGGCGCGCCGGCCGCCGCCGACATGGACGGCGACCGCCGCCCCGAGGTCGCCGTGGTGACCGGCTCCGGCAAGGTCCTCCTCTGGAGCGGCGGCCCCGTGCCCGGCTGGCCCGTCTCGCTGGGCGCC
>JAJYAW010000479.1 GCA_021779335.1 Myxococcales bacterium
CGTCCTCCCGCCGCCGTCGCTGGTCCAGCCACCTCCGCACGCGCCGACCGGCGCCTGGTCGACCGGGGAGGCGGCGGCCGCCTGGACGGCAGGCGGCGGCCTGGCCCTGGCCGTGGCGGGCGGGCTGGCCGGGCTCCAGGCCAGGACGCTCGACCGCAGGCTGACCGCTCGCTTCGACGCCGGCACGCTCACCCCGGCCGACGCGGCCACCTACCGGTCGGTGCGCCGCTGGAGCCGGACCGCCAACGCCCTCCTCCTGGCCGGCGGCGTCGCCGCCGCCGCGGGCACGACGTGGTTCCTGCTCACGCCCAGCGTGGCTCCGCTGGCCGGCGGCGGCGTCACCGTCGGCCTGGCGGGGCGGTTCTAGCGATGCGCGCGCTCGGCGCCTTCGCCCTCGGGGCGCTTCTGGCGGCCGGCTGCCAGCTCGCCCCGCCCGGCGAGTGCGCCGCCAGCGCCGACTGCGAGGCCGGCCTCACCTGCCAGGGCGGGATCTGCACCGGCTGCAGCGGCGACGCCGCCTGCGGCAGCTGGCAGACCTGCTCGGCCACCCGCCGCTGCGTCTCCCGGCCCGGCGCCTGCAGCCGGGACGCCGAGTGCGCCGCCTGGGAGGCGTGCGGCGCCACCCACACCTGCGCCGCCAGGCCGGGGGCGTGCGGCACCGCCGCCGACTGCGGCGGCTGGGAGGCGTGCGCCGCCAACCGCTGCCAGCCCCTGGCCGGCCGCTGCAGCTCGCAGGCCGACTGCGCCTGGTACCTGGGCTGCACCGCCGCCCACGTCTGCGGCCGCCCCACCTTCGATCCCGGCGCGGTCGCCATGTGGGGCACCCTCGACCCGACCAGCTGCGGCTGGCGCGCGGTCGCCCCCGTCGACC
This sequence comes from Myxococcales bacterium, assembly GCA_021779335.1. GTDB lineage: Bacteria > Myxococcota > Myxococcia > Myxococcales > Anaeromyxobacteraceae > JADKCZ01. The sequence goes on from JAJYAW010000479.1 coordinate 872, forward strand.
ACCCGGAGCAGGCGCGCGTCGGCTTCGACTGCGCCGGCCCGACCGCCCCGGCCGCCATCGATCCGGCCGGGGACCTCCTCTACACGAGCGTGACCGGCGCCGGCCGCGGCGTGAGCCGCTTCGAGCCGGACGTGGCGTCCTTCGCCGGCGCGTGGCTCCCGCCGCCCGCGCCGCTCGCCGACGACCCGGTGGTGGTGGCGACCGGCGCCTGCGGCGGCGCCGGCTTCGACCACTGGCTCGTCCAGGCCGGCAGCGGCGACGTCCTCTACGCCTGCGAGGCCGTGGGCGGCTTCGACTACTTCGACGCCGCGGGCGCGGCCCGCTTCAGCGGCCCGCAGGTCCTGGCCTGGACCGCCGGGGGCCTCCGGCTCGCGCGCGCCGGCGCCGGCTTCCAGGTGGTGGACGCCGGCGGCGTGTCGCGCCCGGTGACCGCGCTCGGCGCCTCGGTGGCGCTGGTGGCGGCCAGGACCGACGGCGAGGCCTTCTGGGTGGTGGACGGGGCCGGCTTCGGCACGCCCCGGCGCTACGCCGTGAGCGCGGCCGGGCTCGCCGTCTTCGACGGCGCCTACGCCGACGTCCCCGCGGGCGTGGCGGTCGAGGCGCCGTCCGCCGCGGCGGCGGTCCTCGACGGCGCCGGCGTGCTCTTCCAGCGGGGGACGGACGGCCAGCACGACGTGGTGGTGCGCCGGCCGCTGGCCCCCGGCGTGGCCAGCGTGGCGTACCGCGAGGCGGCCGCGCCGGTCGGAGCCGACGCCTTCGGCGCGCAGCCCTTCCTGCCGTTCGTCCGGCTGGGGGGCGGGCCGCTCCTGACCGGGCCCTAGCCGGCGCCCTGGCGGGCCGGTCGGCCAGGCGATGGTCGGACCGGGTGAGGGTCGCGGCGGCCTACTTGGCCGGCAGCCCGGCCTTGATGTAGGCGGCCACGGCCTTGATCTCGTCCGGCGTCAGCCTGGTCGCGAAGGAGGGCATCCTGGCCCGCCCCTTCGAGATGACCTGCGCCATCGCCGCCGCGTCCAGCTTGGAGGAGAGGAAGTCCGGCGTGTTGAAGATCGCCTGGCCGCGCCCGTCCTCGCCGTGGCAGCGCGAGCACTTGGTGTGGAACGTCACCAGCCCCGACTCGCCGGCGGCGGCGGCCAGGGGGGCGGCCAGTGGAACGGTCAGCGCGAGGGCGAGGAGGCGGCGCTTCATGTGGGCTCCCGGTGGGTCGGCGGTGCGGGGTTGCGGGGTGCGGCCAGCCACGTAGCACGGCGGCGCCCGACGGTCATCCCCTCGGGAGGAGCCCCTCGGGCGGGACGTGGCGGCGTCTCAGCGCGGGTAGAGCCCGGCGTCGCGGCCGTCCCAGGGAGGCGCGGCGGCCAGCAGCGCCGCCACCGAGCGCCCCGTCCCCGGCACGACCCGCTCGCCGCACAGCTCGGCGAGCGGCTGGAGCACGAAGCGGCGCGAGGTGAGGCCGGGGTGGGGCAGCGTCAGCCCCGGCTCGGCCATGATGAGGTCGTCGGCCAGGAGGAGGTCCAGATCGAGCGAGCGCGGCCCCCAGCGGACGGCCGGGCGGCGCAGGGCCTCCCGCTCGATCCCCTGGAGCAGCAGGAGCAGCGCGCGCGGGGGCAGGCCGGTCTCCAGCTCGAGCGCGGCGTTGAGGAAGCGCGGCTGCGGCGGGCCGAGCGGCGCGGTGTCGAGCACCCGCGAGGCGCGCACCAGCGCCACCCGAGGCGCCGCCGCCAGGGCGCGCGCCGCCAGGGCCAGGTGCGCCCAGCGATCCCCCAGGTTGGTGCCGACGCCGACGTAGGCCCGCATGCGGCGCAGAGGTGTAGCGCGCCCCCGGCCGGTGCGCCAGCGGGGCCGGCCCGCTACCCCCGGCTGAAGGCGACCTCGCCGAACTTCTTCGCGATCTCCGTGTCGCCGGGCGCGAGCGCCATGGCCCTTCGCAGGTGCGCCTTGGCCGAGAGGGTGTGGCCGGCCGCCAGCTCCTCCAGGGCCTGCTGCCAGGCCTCCTCGGCGTCGCGCGAGCGGCCGCGCGAGGCGCCGGGCACCACGCCCCTGGCGCCCTGCGCCTGGCCCGGTCCCAGGTCCAGCTCCAGCGCCTCGGGATCGATGTCCATCCCGCCGGACCCGTCCAGCGCGGCCTCCGGCGGCGGCGGCCACGCGGCGTACCTCCCGGCG
>JAJYAW010000480.1 GCA_021779335.1 Myxococcales bacterium
CCTCCAGCTCCCGCAGCGCCGCCCGCAGCGGCCCGGCCGCCTCGGCGCCGGGCGCCACCTCGAGCGCCCGCCTCGCCACCTCCTCCGCCTCGGCGGTGGCGAGGACGAGGACGAGGACGAAGCGAGCGCCCTCGGCGCGCCCCTCGGCGCTGCTGAAGAGGCCGTGCCCCAGGCCGGCGCGGGCGGCCGCGCGGGCGGCCTCTCCGAGCGACTCGCACGGCACGCCGTAGTCCAGGAACCGGCTGGAGAGGGGGCGCGCCGCCTCGGCGACGGCCTCGGCCCGGGCGGCCGCGGCATCGCCCTGGACGGCCGGGCGGCAGAGCAGGATCCGCTCCGAGCCGGTCGCGACCGCCAGGGTCATGAGGAGTGCGCTGGTCAGGGGCATGCCATGCCTCGACCTCCTGCGGAGGGCTGCTGGTTGAGCGAGCAGATCAACATCACCCCACCGACACTGCAAGTCTTATGCGCTGCGGCGGCGCGCCTGGATCACGAGGAGTCCTGGGCGACCGAGCGTCCGCTTGACGGCCCGATGGTCCGCGGCGCGGACCATCCCCATCCGAGGGCCCGGCCAAGTCCGTGACTTTCCTGCGAGTGCGTCTGGCCCGACGCGCGCATTGCGCTGCGTCAGTCGTCCCCTTGCTCGCCCATGTTAACGGCTTCGTTCTCCAGGAGATGCTCCCGATGACCCGACCCAGCCCGCTGCGAGGCGCGCCCGGCCTCTTCCTCGTCACGCTTCTCGTCACGCTCCTCACCCCGCCGCTCGCCGGCTGCGGCGCCGCCTCGCGCGACGCGGTCCTGAGCTGCAGCGCCCCCGCCGACTGCGGCGCCGGCGCGTTCTGCGTCCAGGGTGCGTGCCAGGCCTCCAGCCCGCCGGTGGCCGACTTCACCCCGCCCCCGGACCTCACCACCAACCGGTCGGTCTCGGTGACGGCGACGGCCCGCGATCCGGACGGCGGGGACGCCGTCGCGGCCTGGGCTTGGTCGATCACCCCCGTGTCCGCGCCCTGCGCCGCGGACGCCGACGTGGCGGACGCCGCCACCCTGCAGGCCGTCTTCTGGTGCGCCGGCAGCTACGAGCTCACGCTCGTGGTGACTGACACCACCGGCCTCGAGAGCGCGCCGGTGCGCCGCACCGTCGCGGTGACCGCGCTGCCGGACGCGCCCTCCGTGACGGTGGGGCCGCCCATCGCGGTCGAGCACCGCTGCGCCGGCGCGCCGCTCCGCTGCGAGCCGGAGCAGCCGATCGCCCTGGCCGCCGACGGCCAGTCGCCGCTCGGCGGCGCCCTCACCTACCGGTGGACCGTGCTCCCGCCCGACGCCAGCCGCGCGGGCGCCACCGCGCTCCTCTCGCCCTCGGCCACCGCCCGCAACCCCGCCCTGATCCTCTCCACCGACGGCGGCCCCATCTCGGGCGCGTGGCGCCTGCGCGCCCGGGTGGAGGACGCCAGCGGACACCTGGCCCAGGCGACGCAGCTCGTCACCGTGGGCAACCGGCCGCCCGTCATCGACGGCACGCCGCTCTCGCTGGATCACCAGTTCCAGGGCGGCGCCTACCTGGCCGGCGGCACGCTCGCCGTGCCGGTCGTCGATCCCGACGGCGACCCGCTCCAGGTCGGGGCGGAGCTCCTCGAGCCGGCCTGGAGCGGCTGTACGTCGTCGCTGTCCGGCGTGGCCGGCGCGAGCGGGACCTTCGCCCTCTCCTGCCCGACGCCGGCCGGCCTCCAGGCGGCGCGCCTCCTCCGCGCCACCGCCGCCGACGTGAACGGCGCGGCCGCCTCCGCCCGGGTGGCGCTCGAGATCCGGAACCGGCTGCCGGTGATCCGGCTCAAGGACGCGGCGGCCGGCCTCACCGGGCTCGAGCTCGACCACTCGGTCGGCCCCTGCCCCGGCGGCGGCGGCGCCTGCTTCCAGGTGACCGGCGAGAGCCCCTTCCTCGCGGAGGATCCCGACGGGGATCCGGTCACCGCCGTCACCCTGCTGCCTTCCGTGGAGCCCTCCCGCGGCGCCTCGCTGGCCGAGGTGAGCGGCAGCGCCGCCTTCCGCTTCAGCACGCCCGTCGACCGCCCGGCCGAGTTCCGCGCCCCGGACGGCACGAGCGGCTTCACGCTCTCCGCGACGGCGGCGGATCCCTTCGGCGCCTCCGCGCCGGCGGCGCCGCTGGCCGTCCGCATCCGCAACCGGCCGCCGGTGGTGAAGACCGCCGCGCCGGCCGTGACGGTGGGCCACCGGTTCGACGCGGCCGCCAGCCAGTACCAGGCGGTGGCCCAGCTCGCGCTCTTCGAGGATCCCGACGGCGATCCGCTCCTGGGCGCCGGGAGCGTCGGCGACGAGAGCTGCAAGGCCGTCTCGCTCGCCGCCGGCCAGGCCTCGGTGAGCTGCAGCCGGACCTTCCTGCCGGGGGCCGGCGGCTACCCGACCCTGGCCGGCTTCGCCGGCGACCACCAGATCCGCGTGCTGGCCGCCGATGGCTGGGACTCCACCGGCGCCGTCTCCACCCTGACCATCGGCAACACGCCCCCCACCCTGCCGCCCTTCACCGGCGCCATCGAGGCCTGCTACTGCAGCTGCGCGATGTGGGATGGGGAGTTCCCGAACCTGTGCGCCGACATTCCGGTCTGGGCGGCGGACCCCGACCACGCGACCTTCGCGGTGGGCCCCGCCGATCTGGACGGCGACCCGCTGGCCGCCACCTTCTCCTCCAGCGCTGCGGTCACGCCGGCCACCTGGGTCGGCGCCCCCGACGCCTGCGCGGCCACCATCTCGAGCGCCACCTTCCCGGTGAGCGTCGCGGTCACGGTCAACGACGGCGTGAGCCAGGCCAGCGCCACATGGACGGCGACCGCCGTGGTCTGCGCCAAGGCGGGCCAGCGCTGCACGACGCCGACGCGGCGCTAGGCCTCCAGGGCCACCACCAGCGCCACGACCGCCGCGGCGCCCACCGCCGCGGCCAGGCCCACCACCAGGCCTGGGCCGACCGCGGCCGGCAGGCCGGCCGCGGCGAGGGCGGCCAGCCCCGCCTCCAC